>JAJDDR010000100.1 GCA_029260255.1 Phycisphaerae bacterium | reverse complement strand
CTTGTGCTCCCGACCCTCGCGCTTGCGAACCTTCTCTTCGAATTCCGGCTGCTCCGCCAAGGCACGATCTTTAGCCTTGTTTTCAAGGTATTCACGCGCTGCCTGGATTTTCTTTCTCAGGTTTTCGCGACGAGCGATTTCTTGGGGAATCGACTGGCCATTGTCATCATCACGGTAGTCAGCTTTCTCAGTCCGCTCCATGAGTTCTTTGACGTCCGCTTCGAGTTGGAGCTCCAACTGCTTGGCTCGATCGTAACGAACATTCCTGTTCTTGGACGCGTTGGCTTTGATGTGCGTGCCATCGACGCTGACCGTCCTTTCGCTTCCGTATGAACGCGAGGTGCATCGGAATGCTGGTCATAAGTAGCCGCCCGGTCTTCTTGGACACCAGCGAGCCCTTGTCGTTCGGATCGTCTTTGTAGAACACGGGCACGATGTCGATGTCAACGTCGGCGCCCTTGAAGGTGGCTTTTACGGAATACTCTTGGGGCTCAATCTGCTCGGGCGACATTTGCGGAAACGCCGTTCGAATCCGCTCCGCAATCCACTCGATGATATTCCGGTCGACTTTTCGCTCACCCTTATGTTTGACGTAGAGCGAGACATCCACATCGCTTGACACGCTCAATGCCGTGCCTTTGGCGAGGCTGCCGGAGAGGTAAGACTTTTTGACGAGAATGGCCGTTATTTTTGACGGCCACCATTTTCGCAGCTTAGCAAATGAGTCTTTTCATTTTGGCCTTGCTATCGCGTTGTGTTTGGTTTATGTTAGGCATTGCTCCGTCGCGTCCGGGGATGGGGTGGTTGGTCTGAAAAGGGCATAGGGAGCGAAAGGCCGTGGCGATGATGAGCGCTGAAGGTGCGCGCGTGGGGCCGGTATGCGCGCCGGTGGAGGTGGGGGGTTCTGGCGGGGGTGTTTCGCGTGGGGGGGAGACACTCGATCGTTTGCGAAAGCTTTTGGACGGGCATCGTTTGCGGTCGGGTAGTGGTCGGAGCCGGGGGGGGTGCGTTCCGACGGGGATCGGGGCGTTGGACGACGCCTTGCCGCAAGGGGGGTTGCCAACGGGTGCGGTGATCGAGGTGCTTTCCGGAGGATTGGGAATAGGAGCATGGACGCTGGCCTTTCGGATTGCGTATCGGGAGATGCCGCCGGTGGCGATGCGTCCCGTGGTGGTGGTTGATTGTGACGGGGATTTTTATCCGCCGGCGGCGGTGGCGTTGGGGGCGCCGGCGGATCGTCTTTTGGTTGTTCGGGCTCGCAGGCAGGCGGACGCGTTCTGGGCGGCGGATCAGGCGTTGCGGTGTCGGGCGGTGGGGGCGGTTGTCGCGACGCGTCTGTTGCTGGACGGTGCGTGTTCGCGCCGGTTGCAACTGGCGGCCGAGGAGTCCGGCGGGGTGGGTTTGATTGTGGCGCCGGCGTCCGCGCGGCGCCACACGTTCGCGGAGGTTCAACTTCTGGTTGAGCCGGTTTTGTTGGAGCATCGCGGCGGGGTGGCATGGTCACGCTTGCGTGGTCATGAAGAGGTGGGTTCAAGACATGCGGACGTCAAGCATGCCCACGCAAGCGTGGGCATGGCACCCGAGGGGAGTGCCGCATCGTGGCACTTATGCCCCACCCTCATCAACTCCGGTGTGGCGCGGTGGTTTCGGATCACGGTTTTGAAGCTGCGGGGCTTGAAACCCGCGGAACCCATCATCGTTGGATTTCCTGATGAGTCGCTCGATGTGCCTGCACATTCCGTACCTGCCGATCGAGCGTCATCGGATCGGCACCGGCGCAGCGCGTGACGATCTTCCGATGGCGGTGACCGAGAGTCACGCGGGGACGATTCGCATCGTGTGCGCCGGTGGCGAGGCGGTTTCCGGGGGGGTGTGCCATGGTATGACACTCGCCGAGGCCAAGGCGTTGCTGCCGTCGCTTCGCGTGGCACCCGACGACGTGCAGGCCAACCTGCGCGTGCTCAAGGGGTTGGCGATGTGGGGGCAGGCGTTCTCGCCGATCGTTCAGGTTGATACGCCCGACACGTTGCTACTGGATGTCACCGGGTGCGCGCGGTTGTTTCGCGGTGAAGCCAATTTGTTGCGGCAGGCGCTGGACGGTTTGGGCGAGAAGGGGCTGTCCGCCCGCGGGGCGATTGCCGACACGCCGGGGGCCGCGTGGGCGATCGGGCACGCGCACCGGGCCGTGGATGTGGTGACGCATCCGGGGCGCGACGTGGAGGACCTTCTGCGATTGCCGGTTTGGGCATTGCGCGTTGACGATCGGGCGGTAGCGGCGCTCGCGTCGGTGGGGGTGGAGACCGTTGAGGCGTTGATGTATCTGCCGCGTTCGTCGCTGGGATCGCGGTTCGGTGACACGGTGCTGCATCGACTGGATCAGGCGACGGGCAACGTGGTCGAGCCATTGGAATCGTTTCAGGCGCCGCCGGTGTTGCGTTCACATGTTCGGCTGGGGGCGGCCACGGATCGTTACGAGTTGATTCGCGAAGCGGTTGCGTGTGTGTTGGCGAAGTTTTGCGAGCAACTCGCTCAGCGGGTGGTCGGGGTGACGCGGTTGTACCTGACGTTCTACTGCCCCGAGTCGTCGCCGATGACGCTGACGATCACGGTGTCTACGCCGACGCGGTCTCTCAAGCGATTGCAAGGTCTGTTGCGTACGCGGTTGGATCAGGCGCGTCTGCCGGCGAAGACCGACTGCGTCATGCTCTGGACCCGAGAGGTCGAGCCGCTGGACGACTGGCAGGACGAACTGTTCGACACGCACACGTCGGACGATCGGGAGCTTGCAGATCTGGTGGATCGGCTGTCGCTGCGTTTGGGGACGCGGGCGGTGGCGCGGGCGGCGATGGTGAGCGATCATCAGCCGGAGCGGGCGTTTGCGTATGTGGGGTGTGTTGGGGGGAAGGCACGGAGGGACGAAGCTGAGGGCGACCGAGGAGGAAGCACGAAGGAGGCACGGAGGGAAGGAAGTGTTCGGCCGTTGCGGTTGTGGGGGGAGCCGGTGGAGGTGGGGGTGGTGGCGTTGTCGCCGGACGGTCCGCCGGCGATGTTCCGGTTCAAGTCGGTCGAGCATGTGGTGGCATCCTGCGTGGGACCGGAGCGCTTGGAGACGGGTTGGTGGCGGGGGCCTCAGGTGCGGCGCGATTACTTTCGTGTGGTGAGTCGGGCGGGCGAGGCGTTTTGGATCTTTCGGTGTCGTGCGTCAGGCAAGTGGTTTGTGCATGGGGTGTTTGAGTGAGGGAAGAAGGGCGGAGTGATGGTTGGTTACGCGGAGGTTCATTGCAAGAGCAACTTTTCGTTTTTGCGGGGGGCATCGCATCCGGATGAGTTGGTCGATCGGGCGGCTGAGCTGGGGTATCAGGCGCTGGCGATTACTGATCGGAACACGCTGGCCGGCGTGGTGCGGATGCACGTTGCGGCTAAGCTTGCCGGTCTGAAGGTGCTCATCGGGGCGGAGATGACGCCGTCCGACGCTTTGCCGATCGCGCTGTATGCAACGGATCGCGCAGCCTATGGGCGGTTGGCCCGCCTCATCACGCGGGGACGACTGCGGAGGCCGAAGGGGGAGTGCGATGTGCGATTTGACGACATCGCCGAGTTGGCGGATGGGCTGATCGGCGTTGTTTTTCCGGCGTCAGTCCCCCAACCTTCGCCTGGGGCGAGGGATGGGGCACCCTCACTCGCACACGTCGATGCGATCGGTGCTTATCGTGAAATCTTTGCGGATCGGTTGTATGTGGCTGCGGAGGTGCATGCGGGTCAGGACGATGACGGGTATCTGGCGATGGTGGCCGGCTTGTGCCGACGAGCGGGCGTGCCGATGGTGGCGGCCAATGACGTGCATTACCACGAGCCGAAGCGCCGGTTTCTGCAGGATGTGGTCGCCTGCGTCCGCGAGCGCTGCACGATTACCGAGGCCGGCGCGCGACTGTTTGCCAATGGCGAGCGTTATCTGAAATCTGCCGAGCAGATGGCGCGATTGTTTTACGCATACCCGCAGGCGATTGCGCGTACGGTGGAGATCGCGGATCGTTGCACGTTCAGTCTGGACGAGTTGCGTTATGAATATCCGGAAGCGCTCTGCCCGGCCGGCCGGACTGCGATTCAATATCTGACGGAACTCGCTTGGCACGGCGCGCGGGACCGTTTTCCGGACGGCCTGCCGGAAAAGGTGCCTGCGCTCATTGTGCACGAACTTCAGCTGATCGAAGAGCTCAACTATGAGCCATACTTTCTGACCGTTTGGGACATTGTGCGTTTTGCGCGGTCGCGCGGCATTCTGTGTCAGGGTCGCGGCAGTGCGGCCAACTCCGCGGTCTGTTACTGCATCGGTGTGACGAATGTCGATCCGGCGCGCATCGACCTTCTCTTCGAGCGTTTCGTCAGTAAGGAACGCAACGAACCGCCGGACATTGACGTCGACTTCGAGCATGAGCGTCGCGAAGAGGTCTTTCAGTATATCTACGAGAAGTATGGCCGGGAGCACGCGGGGATTGTCGCGGAGGTCATCACGTATCGCCCGCGATCAGCGGTTCGTGACGTCGGCAAGGCACTGGGTCTCTCGCTGGACCGCGTGGACCTTTTGGCGAAGAAGCTCGAATGGTGGGGTAAGAGTCCGTTGCCGGAGGACCGTATCGCAGAAGCCGGTCTCGATCCGAATGACCGGACGATTCGCCTTCTGACCGGTCTGCTTACGCAGATCGTGGGGTTTCCGCGTCATCTGTCACAGCACGTCGGCGGGTTCGTCATCACACGGCATCCTCTGTGCGAGATGGTTCCGATCGGCAACGGCGCGATGCCGGATCGGACATTCATCGAATGGGACAAAAATGACATAGACGTACTCGGGATTTTGAAAGTCGACTGTCTTGCGTTGGGGATGATGACGGCGTTGCAGAAGGCGTTTGGGCTGATTAGCCGTACAGCGCAAAGTGGTCAGAACCGCGCCCGTCAGGAAGCGGCCTCGCGCGCCTGTGGCGTTTGCGAGGGTTTAAGGCCGCTCCTTGACAGTCGCGGTTCTGTCAGTGCGTCAACTTCCCCTCTGTGCCTCCGTGCCTCCATGCCTTCTTCTCTCCCCCCCTCCGTGCCTCCGTGCCTTTGTGCCTCCTTCGTGCTCCCTCCTCGGTCGCCCTCACCTTCGTGCCTTACTGATATTCCCGCCGAAGATCCGGTTGTGTACGACATGATTTGCAAGGCGGACACTGTGGGTGTGTTCCAGATCGAAAGTCGGGCGCAAATGAGCATGCTGCCGCGACTGAGGCCTCGGAGCTTCTATGATCTTGTGATTGAGGTCGCCATTGTCAGACCCGGGCCTATTCAGGGCGGTATGGTGCATCCCTATCTGCGGCGGCGGAATGGGGAGGAAGAGGCGACCTATCCGAATGCCGAGATCGCGGCCGTGCTGC
>JAJDDR010000099.1 GCA_029260255.1 Phycisphaerae bacterium | reverse complement strand
CGTCGCACCGGTAGGGCGGGTTTAACCCGCCGCGGCGGAATTCACGGCCGGTGTAACCCGCCCAACCGCGCCCGCGCCACGATCGACGAGCGGCCGAGGCGCGAAGTCGACGTCGGGAAACTTGCCTTGCAACGCCGCGATGACCTGTGCCGTTTGTTCGTTCATGGAGATTCGTATCGTGTGCGGTCAGGAACGGGCCCCCACCGTGTTCAGTTGGACCATCGGCTCGACCGCCAAGCCAAGCCCGCCGCGCTCGTGACTCGGCTTGACGCCTTCGGTCTCGACGATGCGCTGAATCGCCATGACGCCTTCGATCAACGTCTCAGGTCGAGGAGGGCAACCCGGCACATACACGTCGACGGGGAGGAACTGATCGATGCCCTGCACCACGCCGTATGTGTCGAACACACCACCCGTGCTGGCGCAAGCGCCCATGGAGATTACCCACTTGGGCTCGCACATCTGCATGTATATCCGCTGCAGGACGGGCATCATCTTGATGGCCACACGCCCGGCACAGATCATCAAGTCGCATTGCCGGGGGGTAAAGCGCATCACCTCCGCGCCGAACCGAGCAACGTCGTACCGGCTCGCCCCGGTGGCCATCAGTTCGATCCCGCAGCACGCGGTCGCAAACGGCATGGGCCACAAGGAGTTCTTCCTCGCCCAGTTGGGACCATTCCGGCGCAACAGATCCACGAGATGGTCGAGCCGAGTCGACAGAGAGTCATCCGCCCCCATGGCGTGCGGCGTTGTCTCGGCTTTGTTCAATCCCATTGGAACATCCCACGCCGCCACTCGTAGGCAAACCCGACTACGAGGAACACGGCAAACACCCCCATCGCCGCCAGAAGGAACCCGGCGCTGGCCGGCTGTCCGCCGGCGGTGGTGATTGCCTCGCCGGTTGCCGCCGCCTTATGGAATACCGGCGCCCAAGGCCACAGGAAAACGACTTCCACATCGAACAACAGAAAGAGCATTGCAACAATGTAGAATCGCACGTTGAACCGCCGGCGTGCGTCGCCGATGACGGGCATGCCCGATTCGTAGGTGCTGTCCTTGACGTCGCCCTTGAGCGCCGGCCGGACCGCGTGGGCGAGAATGAGCATCGACGCCGCAATCACGCCGGCCACGGCGATCACGATGACAATGGAAGCGTATGGGGCTAAGGAGGACTCAGCGATCAACATTCACCTTCTTGGATTCCCACCCAACGGACGATCATCATCATCCCTGGCCGTCCGTATGTCCAACCGATGACAAGTCCGCTACCAACCGGCGGACCCCCGATGGCGCGGGTCTACCGAAGCACGCAGTCTATCGGGCGGTAGTCTATTCCAACCGCAGAACAAGCGTCAACGACTTCATGACTTGTTTCACAATGTATTCATAACAACCATGGAGACATGTTCTTATGAACGTGAAATGGTCGATCTGCGTCACGATCCGGCTGGGAATCCAACCGAGTTGATATGAGGCGTCGTGTCGACCAGCTGCGCGCCGATTCGGCGGATGCCATCGGCGCTTTCCTCGCACCAGCGAACGGAGCATTTCCACTGAATGTGACCGACGTCCTTGAGTATCATCTCGATAACGATGCGTTCGTACGGTGCGATCGTCATGCCGCAGAGCAGGCCGACCCCGCCGGCTGACAGATTGATCAATTGGGCGTGAATCGGCTCGCTGATCGGGTCGTCGGTTACTGACCAGACGAGCACCGGGCAAAGCACGGCGCTACGCACATCGCGACGTTGGGTGCTCCGCAAACCGCCCCGCTGCGCCGACAGAAGGCCGACGATGGTCTCGACCTGAGACGCGCTCAGACGGGTAGAGCAGCCCGCGACACGACGGCGGCGCGCTGCTTCCTCTCTCGCGGCAGGCTCTGACTGTGCACTCATCGATGCGACTCGCAGCCGGTACCCCCAAATCCCGGTTCGTTCAACGGTCGGACCCAAGGATTGTACTCACTCGCTCGGGCGCGAGCGATGGGGAGTTTCCTTCAAAGACCCGCGCGGCTGAGCGTCGTGCGTTTCACTCCACGGTGACGCTCTTGGCCAGGTTCCGAGGTTTGTCCACGTTGCAACCCCTGCAGACCGCTGCGTGGTAGGCGATCAGCTGAAGCGGCACAACGGACAGCAGCGGCTGCAATGGTTCCAGTGTGTCTGGAACGTAGATGACGGACTCCGCGAGAGATGCAATCCGCTTGTCACCCTCCGTCGCCACCGCGATCACCCGTCCGCCGCGCGTTCGCACCTCCTCGATGTTGCCGATGATCTTGTCGTACTGCGTCCCGCGGGTGGCGATGAACACGACCGGCATCTGCTCGGTAATCAGCGCGATGGGACCGTGCTTCATCTCGGCCGCGGGGAGCCCTTCGGCGTGAATGTAGCTAATCTCCTTGAGTTTCAAGGCACCCTCGAGGGCGACGGGATAGTGGTAACCTCGGCCGAGGTAAAGCCAATTGTCATGCTCGACGTTGGCTTCCGCGACGGCTTTGCAGGCGTCGTTCTGTTCGAGGATGCTCGCGATCTGCTCGGGGATGCGCGACAAAGCCTGGAGCATATCGATGGCGGCGGATTGCGACATGTGTCTGCGGCGACCCAGATAGCAAGCCAGCATCGCGAGCACGACCACCTGCCCGGAGAACGCCTTGGTGCTGGCCACGCCGATCTCCGGTCCGACGTGCAGGTAGACGCCGGCGTCGGTCTCCCGCGCGATAGACGACCCGACGGTGTTGACGACGCCGAGGCTCGTCGCGCCGCGCTGTTTGGCTTCCTTGAGGGCGGCCAGCGTGTCGGCCGTCTCGCCGCTCTGGGAGATCGCCATGACGGTCGTGCCGTCTTCGATGATCGGATTACGGTAGCGGAATTCACTGGCGTATTCGGTTTCCGTGGGGACGCGAGCCAGATCCTCGAACAGGTATTCACCCACCAGCGCAGCGTGCCAGGCAGTCCCGCAGGCCGTCATGATGAAGCGTCTCGACCGAGTCAGTTCGCGCGCGACGTCGGCGATGCCGCCGAGGTGAACGGTTCCCTCATCCGGGACGATGCGTCCTCTCAGGCAGTCCCGGATGGCATCCGGCTGCTCGAATATCTCCTTGAGCATGAAATGCTCGTAGCCGCCCAACTCGATTTGCCCGAGGGTCCACTCGATCTCCTCGACGTCCTTGGTGACGGGAACATTGTCGAGGGTCGTGGTTCGAATGCCATCGGCTGACATGCGTACGACCTCGTTGTCTTCGAGGTAGATGACCTGCGTGGTGTGCGCGAGAATGGCGCTGGCATCGGACGCAACGATGTACTCGCCCTCTCCGACGCCGACGAGCAGTGGGCTGCCGTTCTTGGCCGCCACCACCAGGTCCGGCTCCTCGGCGCTGACCACGGCGATGCCGTACGTACCGCGCACCTCGCGGAGGGCCTGTTTCACCGCCTTCTCGAGGTCACCGTCGTAAAAGTGGCCCACGAGTTGTGCGAGCACCTCGGTATCCGTATCGGTCGCGAACGCGACGCCGAGACCACCCAGATACGTGCGCAGCGCGGCGTAGTTCTCGATGATGCCGTTATGCACCAGCGCCAGGCGGCCGGTCGCGTCGGAGTGCGGGTGCGCGTTGATGTCGTTCGGCGCACCGTGCGTGGCCCAACGCGTGTGGCCGATGCCGGTGCTGGAGTGGTCGTCGTGGTCCAGAAGGTGCTCCAGGACCGAGATGCGCCCCTTCGACTTGGTGACCACGACCTTGCCGTTACCCACGAGCGCCACGCCGGCGGAATCGTAGCCCCTGTATTCCAGTCTCTTGAGTCCCTCGACCAGGACCGGCAAGGCGCTCTTGCTGCCCACGTACCCCACGATTCCACACATACCGTCCACCTCCAGTTTCGGATTCGGTCTCCGCTGCCACATTATCGGCTCGATAACCGAGAACCTCAACGCCGACTCGTCAGCCGTACGACGCCCCCCGACCTCCGCAAGTTCGGCCCGACCCCGTAAACGCGGCACGATGACCCGCGGGATCGACCCTTCCGAAGCGATTCTAGGGATTTGCCCGGCATGATGGCCGACACGGGAAGACAACCGCGTGGCGGACCTGTTTGCGGTCGCGCGGGTTCCATCCGCCGAATCGAACTGTTTGAAATCCGCAGATTACACAGATTACGCAGAAAAGGGTTCGGTCAATGTAGCCTCCGCGTCCCCAATCTGCGCAATCTGCGGATACGCACAGGAACGGTCATCACCCCGACCGCACAAGAAAACCCAACCGCGTCCCCGTCGCAACACTGGTCACCGACGGCACTTTCTTCCATTGGATCAGGCCGCGCCAGGCGAGCGTCGCCGGGGTGGCGTCATGACCGACGCGCCCTGGGCAAGCTCGAGGCATCGCGCACCGATCCGGTGTCGAACCGCTGCGACGGGGCATGTGAATCAGTGGCGGCAGGGTCACACGGCAGCGGCGCCGGGACCCGTGTTTCCACTGTCCGTGTCAGGCGCCAGGTCAGTACCCTCGGGCGGCGTCCCTAACTCCTGCTGGTCAGGGTTGAGTCGCCGCTCACGCTTCCGCGCCGCTTTCGCTGCCTTCTCCTGCTCGCGTTGCCGTTTCTGATGTTCGCGCTGCCGTTTGTGGACGGACGGTCGTTGCTTTGCCACAGGGGGTTGCTCCGAATGCCGCGTCAACCGTGATGCACCAGCGGCGGCACGCATCGTACGCGCGGGAGTGTCTGGCGCCAACCAACGGGGCCAACAAAGATGGCCACGCCCCCACATGCCGGGCGTGTCCGTTGACGGTAAACCACTCTCCATGCTAAACTTAAACTCGTCCGGCGACGGTGATTCACGCATTCGTACGGAGTGGTGCCACGATGCTTGTGGAGTGTCAGGGTTCGGGGAGCAACTTCGAGAAGGTTTCCAATCAGCTCGATGCGCTGATGGACGAGCTCACCGGGCAGGGCTTCACGCGACTGGTGTCCTCCGACGCGTGGGAGCCGCAATGGAACATCTGCGAAGGGCCGGAGCAGTTCGTGGTCTGCGTCTGTCTCTCCGGAATGCGACACGAGGCGATCGACGTACACGTCGATCGGGGGACGTTGCACGTGAGCGGATACCGCGAGCGACCGGAGTGGCCTGATGCCACCGAAACCCCCAGCGTCCACGTGAGGGAAATCGACTGGGGGCGTTTCGAACGCACCCTGGCCGTCCCGCCCACCGTGGACACCGCCGCCGTCACCGCCACCTATCGGAACGGCTACCTGTGGATCGCACTACCCAAGCGCCCGAGTTAGGCGCGGATCGATGCAATGACAAGCGAAGACGCCTCGAACAAGTCGACCGAAGATGTTCACGTCTTGACGGACGAGTCGGCGGAATACGGTGGGGCCGACGTACCGGTCGGCACGCGCGCCGATGGTCGCGACGACAGGGGCCAAGCGCGCATCCCCGACGAGTTGCCGATCCTCCCACTGCGTGACGCGGTGGTGTTTCCCGGGACGATCGTCCCGCTCAAGGTCGTTCGTGAGAAAGTCCAGCGCGTGCTCGACGCAGCGCTCTCCGGCTCGCGCATGGTGTGCGCCGTACCACAGCGAAACAGCGACACCGAGGACCCGACGCTCGATGATCTGTACCGCGTCGGAACGGCCTGCGCCATCCTGAAGCTGGTCCGGCTGGATGACGGCAGTGAGACCATCGTGGTGCATGGAGTCGCGCGCGTCGGCATCGTCGAGATCAAGCAACACGCGCCGTACTGGACCGCGCTGGTGCAACCGCGTCCGGACACCGTAACACCCTCGAAGGCGCTGGACGCGTTGGTCCACACGACACGCACCATCGCTCATCGTGCCATTGAGTTGTCACCCAACGTCCCCGACGAAGCCATCAATGTCATTGAGACGATTCCAAGCGCCGGCGGCTTGGCCGATTTCCTGGCGGCGAATCTCTCGCTCGATCTCGTCCAGCGGCAGGAGTTTCTGGAGACGTTCGATGTCGAAGACCGCCTGCGCAAAGTCAACAAGGCGGTGGCCCGTCAGGTCGAAATCCTGGAGATGTCTCAGAAAATCCAATCGCAGGTGCGCCAGCAGATGGACCAGTCTCAGCGCGAGTATTACCTGCGTGAGCAGCTTCGGGCGATCCAGCAGGAACTCGGCGTCACCGATGCGCGGGCCGCGGAAACCGAGGGGTTCAAGAAACGCATCGCCGAAGCCAAGATGCCGAAGAACGTCGAGGCGCAGGCCCAACGGGAGCTGGAGCGTCTCGCCGTGATTCCCCAGGCCTCGCCGGAGTATTCCGTCTCGGTCGACTACCTCAACTGGCTGTGCTCGCTGCCGTGGTCCGTCAAGACCGAGGATCGGCTGGACATCAAACGTGCGGCGAAGATCCTGAACCAGGACCACTACGGTCTGGAGAAGGTCAAACGCCGCATCCTCGAGTTCCTTGCCGTCCGCAAGCTCAATCCCGACGGACGAGGACCGATCCTCTGCTTCGCCGGACCGCCGGGCGTCGGAAAAACGTCACTGGGCAAGAGCATTGCGCGAGCGCTCGGGCGGAAGTTCATCCGCATATCACTCGGCGGCTCGCGCGACGAAGCGGACATCCGAGGCCACCGCCGGACGTACATCGGCGCGATGCCGGGGCGCATCATTCAGGAGATCCGCAAGGTCGGCTCCAATAGCCCGGTGTTCATGCTCGACGAGGTGGACAAGCTGGGTTCCGATTTTCGCGGCGACCCGGCGTCGGCGCTGCTCGAAGTGCTCGACCCCGCGCAGAACTCCGAGTTCACCGACCATTACCTCGACGTTCCGTTCGATCTGTCCAACGCGATGTTCATCGCGACCGCAAACTACATGGACGCCATCCCCGCGCCGTTGCGCGATCGCATGGAGGTGATCTGCGTCTCCGGCTACACGCATCGAGAGAAACTGCAGATCGCCAAGCGCTACCTGGTACCGCGCCAACTGCAGAGCAACGGCCTCGCAAAAAGCAAAGTCAAGTTCGACGACGAAGCCCTGCGGACGATCATCGCGGGCTACACGCTCGAGGCGGGCGTTCGCGGTCTGGAGCGTAAGATCGGCGCCGTGTGCAGGGCAAGGGCGGTAGCCATCGTCGAAGGCTCGCGACGGTCGAAGCGCGTGACGGCACGCAGCCTGGCGAAGGACCTGGGTCCCCCGTTTCACGAATCGGAGATTGCCTCGGAAGACTCAGTGCCGGGGGTTGTCACCGGCTTGGCGTTCACGCCGATGGGTGGCGAGATCCTCTTCGTCGAAGCCAGATGCATGCCCGGCAGCGGGAGGTTGAATCTAACGGGGCAAATCGGCGACGTCATGCGCGAGAGCGCTCAGGCCGCGTTCTCGATCGTCCGCCAGCGGTGCAAACAGTGGGGCGTGGATGCCAAGACCCTGCTCGCCAGTGACGTGCACATCCACGTTCCCGCGGGCGCGATTCCCAAGGACGGACCTTCCGCAGGCGTGGCGATGTTCACCGTGCTCGCCTCCATGCTCATGGACCAGCCCGTCGATCCGAGAACGGGCATGACCGGCGAAATCACGCTGCGCGGCGCCGTGCTGCCGGTGGGCGGGATTCGCGAAAAAGTGCTCGCCGCACATCGCGCCGGCCTGACCCGCATCATTCTGCCGGAACGCAACATGCGGGATCTTCACGAAATACCCAACGACATCCGCGATCAGATCGAATTCGTTCCCGTTCGATCGATCGATGGGCTGATCAAGGCGACCTTGAAACCCGCTCGCCGCAAGAAGCCCACAAAGAAGGTCGCGCGCAAAACCGCGGCGGGTAAGCGATCACGCGCGAGCACGTCCGAGTCCGGCGACAAGAAAGTGGCTTCGCGCTCGAAGCGGGCGGCCGCCCGCAAGCGGTGACAACCCCAACGCCGGCGCGCCTCATGCCATCGACCACCACCGACAGCCCAACCACCGAACCGCCCGACGACGGCAACCGGAGCGCTCTGCTCGCGCTGGACCCGACCGGCCTGGAGCGCGAACTGGCGGCCATGAGCCAGCCGCGATACCGCGTGGGACAGATTCTGCGATGGGTCTACGAGCGCGGCGCAGGTTCGTTCGCCGAGATGACCGATCTGCCGCTGGAGTTGCGCGATGCGCTCGCCGGGGCGTTCGATCTGTACGAGTCCGAAATCGTCGCCGAGTCGCGATCCGGCGATGGCACGCTCAAGCTGCTGCTGCGCTGGCGTGACGGCGCAACGACCGAATGCGTGATGATTCCCGACGGCGACCGCCGCACGGCCTGCATCTCCACGCAGGTCGGCTGCCCGGTCGGTTGCGTGTTCTGCGCCAGCGGGCTCGACGGGCTCGACCGGCAGTTGCACGCGGGGCAGATCGTCGAGCAAGCCCTCCGCGTTCGCGGCATCTGCGGTGAAAGCCGACTGTCCAACATCGTCTTCATGGGCCTCGGAGAACCACTGCACAACTACGACGCAACGGTTGCCGCCGTGCGCGCAATCAACGCGGATTGGGGCATGAACATCGCGGCCCGCAAGATCACCATCAGCACGGTCGGTCTGCCCAAACAGATCGAGCGACTCGCGGGAGAGTCGCTTCAGGTGACGTTGGCCATCTCGCTGCACGCCCCGGGTGATGCGCTCCGCCGGCAGATCATCCCCTGGGCGGAGTCCATTGCGATCGACACGCTCGTCGCGGCCGCCAACACGTACTTCGCCGAGACCGGACGCGAAGTCACGCTCGAATACGTCTTGCTCGGCGGGTTGAACGATAGTCCGCAACACGCCCGACAACTGGCCGCCGTCTGCAAACGCATGCGCGGAAGCGTCAACTTGATCCGCTACAATCCGGTTGCGGGCCTGCCGTACATGCGTCCGGCGAGCGAGGACGTGGTGAGATTCCAGAACATCCTCCGCGAGCGCGGCGTGAACGCGCATACCCGCAAGAGCCGCGGTCTGGACATCGACGGCGCGTGCGGCCAACTGAGACGCCGGCACGAGAATCGCTGACGCTTCAGACCGCGATCCTGGAGAACTCTCCGCCGCTCAGGTCGTAGTGCTCGACCGCTTGCGCGTAGAGCCCGCGGATGTCGTCGTTGTCCGGAAACATGGTCGTCGCCTTGGACAACTCGTCCAGCACGTCTTCGCGATTGAGGTGAATATCGCTTTTGAAGTTCCCGGCGTCGTCGAGGAAAATGGTGCGCATCCACTCGACCTTGCGAATCGTCCGAAGCTGGGCGTTCGGCACGGCCGCGAGTTGCAGCTCGCCGGCCCCGTAGGCGAAGTCCTCGAAGTCGACCGTTTCCTCGTCGACCAGACCGGCATCGACAACCTCCTTGTAGAAGACGGTACCCGGCAGAGGCGTCACGATGGCGAAGTTGGTCACCGCCAACTTGAGCCCGCGCGCGTAGTCGATGGTGCGCTGAACCTCTTCGAGTGTCTCCTCGGGGAATCCGATCATGAAGAAACCGCGAACCTCGATATCCAGTTCCTTCGCCCTGGCAACGATCGGTGGGGCGAGCTTGATGTAGTTGGGCTTGCGCACCTTGCGGAGTCGAGCGCTGTTGGCGCTCTCCACCGCAATGGTGAAGCTTGTGCAGCCGCTCGCTTTCATCTTCTCGAGAAGATGCGGGCTGAGGTAGTTGACGCCCAGCCCGTTGGGCGCTTCCCAGGTGATGTCGTAGCCGCGTTCGACAATGCCGTCGAAAATCACCTCGGCCCGCTCCATGTCCGCCGTGAAGTTGTCATCCTGAAACGCCAGATGCTCGACACCGTACGTCTCGATGAGATGCCCGATCTCGTCGAGCACGTTCTCGGCGCTCCGCGTGCGGTAGGCCTTGCC
>JAJDDR010000098.1 GCA_029260255.1 Phycisphaerae bacterium | reverse complement strand
TGAGGGAACGAGGGGGCGTTGGTCTATCTTCTCGTCACCTACGAGGGGTGACGCTACATTGCGGGGATGGCGATTGCGCGAGTACATGATGGGCGAGTGAGGGGCGTGCGGAAGTGGATGTTCCGGGTGGTCGCGTCCGTTGGGGCGGTGGGTGTTGCGCTGACGACTCTGGAGATCGCCCTTCGACTGACGGCGTTGCCGCCGATGCCGTTTCCGCGTGAGTCGGGCGAGAACGCGGCGCTGGTGGGCGCGTCGCGCAACGCGCTCGATCTTCGGGAGCCGTGGGACGAGGTTCCGGGAGACGGTGAGACGGTCCGGATCGCGTTCTTGGGCGACTCGTTCACTTTTGCCGTCAGCGTCGAGCAGCACGAGGGATTCGTCCACAAGGTTGAGGAGATCCTCAACACGCCGGGCGGGAAGGGTTACGTGACGATCAACATGGGCCAGCCCGGCACCGAGCCGCACGTGCAGAGCGAGATGTACGCGCGCTTGAAAGACGCGCTGCGGCCGGACATTCTGGTACACGTGGTGTACTGCAACGATCTCGGTCACGATCTCTACGACGAATTGAAGATCATCCATGCGCTGCAGAACCGCCGCAGCTTTGCGGCTCATTACTCGCATGTCTGGCGCGCGGTGGAGGAGCGGGTGCGCGGCGCGATGGTGAAGAAACGCACTCTGGACTACTTCCGGGGTGGCGAGTCGCCCTTCAAGCGGCAGCAGGCGTGGGATGGGCTTCACGCGGGGATTGAGCGAACGCGGGATCTGGCGCGGGGAGACGGTACGCGTTACGTGGTGGTGATGTTCCCGTGGCTGTACGGTCTGGACGATTATCCGCTGGAGGACGTGCATCGGGGCGTACGCGGGTTGGCCGAGGAACTCGGCGTGCCGTATCTGGATCTTCTCGATACGTTTCGTAGTTTGGATGCGTCGGAGTTGCGGATCAGCGTGACCGACGAGCATCCCAATGCGGGCGCGCACACGCTCGCGGCGGAGGTCATCGTGCTCTTTCTTCGTACGCAGGGATTCGTTGAATAGCGAGCGCGTGGTCTCGCGGGTGAGAGACTTGTGGGCGCGTTCGCTGACTTGCGGCACTTCGTTTGGCGAAAATGGGTGGGGCGTCCGGACAGTACCGAACGCCCCGTTTGCGAACCCCACAGTTAGGCAAGTTTCCGAGAAACTCCTCAGGTCCGCGAGGTAGTATGCATCCGCCGCGTGGCAGACCCCCTGCAGAGTACGTCGGCGGCGTCACAGAGAGCAATACGGATGTTCCCGAGGGGGCGCTGGGGTTTCCCTGGGATTTCGGTTCTGTGGGCGGGCATTCCGAGGAAATATTCGGGCACCGGCCGGCGAATGAGCAACGGGCGACCGGTACTATTCACGCCGCGGCGCGTTGCGGTGGGTCGCGCGGTGTACATCGAAGTGGAGCGCAAGCATGTTTATGAAAAGAGGTTACGTAATTGGAGCCGCCGGGGCGGCGATGTTGATCTTCCTGGCGTCGCGGGCGTTGGGGGGTGAACCGGTTGATAGTCGGTTTTACGAGGCTTACTACCTCGAGCACGCGGAGGGCGATCTGACGAGGGCGACCGAGCTCTACGCCGATGTGATTCGCGATGGGCGCGGCGATCGGGCGCTCGAGTCGAAGGCCAAGGTGCGTTTGGCCGCGTTGCGTGAGGAGTTGGCCGCGAGTGATTTTACGCGGCTCATGCCGGCGAACGCCCTGGCGTACGTGGAGATCACACGACCGGGCGATCAGCTAATGAAGCTGCTTGATCAACTCGGGATTCTCTCGGACGGCGGACTGCCGCCGGCTGAGGGTGGGCGGCATGTGGCGGTGAGCCCGGCGCTGATTCGGGAGGCGATGGGAATCCGTGGGATCGCGGCCGCGGTGACGGGCTTCAATCCGATCAAGGGCGTGCCTTCGGGCGTGGCGGTTTTTCATCACGGCGACATGGATGTCATCCGGGGTCTGATCGAGACGGGTCTGCCGATGGGGGCGAAGCTGATCGAGCCGATCGGGGGTTTCCCGACGTACGACGTCGAGGGCGAGGCGCTGGTCACGCTGACCAACCGTCTGGTGATCCTGAGCACGGAGCGGACGCAGATTCGGAACGTGGTTCGGCGCTTGAATGGGGAGGACGATTCGTCGCTGGCGACGTCCGAGGCGTTCGCGGAATACCGTAAGGCGCGCGGCGATTCGCTGGCGTTCTTCATGGTTAACGCGAAGCCGATCATGCCGTTGGTCAAGGGCGTCATCGCGGCCGAGGGCGGGGGTCATGACATGGCACTCGCGGACGCGCTGATGGACCTTGACAGTCTTCAGTCGCTCGTGGGGCAGATTCGCGTGAGCGACGACGGGGTGGCGCTGGAACTGGCGCTGCGGATGGACGAGGGGCATCGCAGCCTGGTGTACAACCTGATGCGCACGCCGGCGTTTAGCAAAGACACTTTGAAGTGCGTGCCCTCCGGGGCGGCGGCGTTTGCGGTCGGTGCCCTGAACGAGGCGCCGTCGCGGTTCGGCGGGGGGAGCGCTACGGATTCCGACGCGGCGCAGGTGGTGACACTGCTGGACATCGGGCGTGAGGTTTTCGCGAACATCACGAGCTTCTCGCTGTTCGTGCTGCCGGCGGACGATGGGGCCGCGGCGGACTCGCACATGATCCCGGACGTCGGACTGGTGCTGACAGTGAACGACCCGTCGAAGTCGGAGGCGCTGTGGACGCAGATGCTCGGCGTGGCCAGCCTGGCGAGCGGCGTGGGTGCGATCGAGGGTGAAACGACGACGATCAACGGGGTCGCGGTTCGCCGTTTCGAGTTTCCGGAGCACGTGACGGTTTACTACGCGACGGTCGGGCAGGATGTTCTGATCGGCGGCAGTCAGTCCGCGATCGGGCGATCGATCGATGCGAAGCAGGGCGGCCGGTCGGTTCTGGACGATGACGGGTTTG
Organism: Phycisphaerae bacterium; assembly: GCA_029260255.1. GTDB lineage: Bacteria > Planctomycetota > Phycisphaerae > UBA1845 > UBA1845 > OFTM285. Next base: position 3,777 of record JAJDDR010000098.1, on the reverse strand, counting down.
CGCGGCGTATCGCGGCGTTGAGCCCGAGCACGACGAAGGGGCTGTTCGTACACGCCGGGCGGTGCGCGGAGATCGCGCGGGTGTACATGCCGCCGGGAGACGCGGCGGAGGTATCGAAGTTGCTCGACGCGCTTTCGGAGACGGTGTTCTCGGTCTCGGTGGAGCATTCCGATCAGGTGTTGAAGTTCTCGACGCAGGTGACGGGGATGCCGAACATCAGCGGTGTGCTGGCGGAGGTCATCGACGCGGAGTTCCGAGGGCAGGCGATGCATCGCGCTGTTGCGTCGGCGCGGCGGGGAGGCGACTGGGACAAGGCGTCGGCGGTGATCGACGAGGCTCTGGCGGGCTCGCCGGGGGACGCCAAACTGCTGCGCGCGAAGTTCGACGTGCTGGCCGCCGGGAAGAAGGACCGGGCCGGGGCGATCGCGGTCGGCGATGCGCTCTTTGACGTAATCGCAGACGACGCGAATGCGCTCAACAACTTCTCGTGGGCGCTTCTGACGGAGAAGCAGTACACGGGCGACTACGCAGAACTCGCGCTCAGATTGTCCACGCGTTCGAACGAGTTGACGGGGCACAAGAACTGGATGTTCGTCGACACGCTGGCGCTGGCGAAGTTCGAGTCGGGCGACGTGCAGGCGGCGATCGCGTTGGAGAAGAAGGCGATCGAGCTGTCGGACGGTGCGGGGGCCGACGGGTTGCAGGCGGCGCTGTCGCGCTTCGAGGAGGCGTCGGAGCGTCAGTTGGCCGGCGGGGCGACTTGATCGCGTGCCGCGCGGCGACAAACGTGTGATGATTGAGTCGGGGCATGCTCGGGTCTTTGGCCCGGGCATGCCCCGACTTGCACGTGTTCGACACTTCGTACTCGGGTTGGTGAACGCGTACGCTTCGGAAGCCGTCGGGCGCCCGCGGGCGGAGAACTCACATTGAGGCACAGCAGCCGCGCGCCACGCGCAAGAGCTCGCCGGCTATCGCTTGGCGGCTGCGCTGCGGGGTCCGCGTCGACTGCGACGGCGGGTGCCGTTCTTGGCGGCGAAGCGTTGCCCGTGCCTGTTGGCGTCACTGCTTCCGCGGGAGGGCGTGCGTGCGTTGTCGTCGGTTTGCACAACCGTCACCTTCGGGGCGACGTACCCTGGGATATCCGCCGCGGGTTGCAGTTGGGTGCGAATCAGGCGTTCGATGTCGCGCAGGCTGTCGTGGTCTTCGCTGCTGACGAAGGACACCGCGGTTCCGGTTGCTCCGGCGCGGCCGGTTCTGCCTATGCGATGGACGTAGGTCTCCGGTTCCGTGGTCAGGTCGTAGTTGATGACGTGAGAGATGTCATAGATGTCCAGCCCGCGGGCAGCGATATCCGTGGCTACCATCACGCCTGTCTTGCCCGATCGAAAGTCGGCGAGCGCCCGGGTGCGGGCGTTCTGGCTTTTGTTGCCGTGAATCGCGGCCGCGGAGACTCCGGCACGGGTTAGGTGGCGAACGACCTTGTCCGCTCCGTGCTTGGTGCGCGTGAAGACCAAGGCCCTCGAGTAGGGCGTGTTCTCCAGAACACTGCACAGCAAGAACGGTTTTTCACTCTTCTCAACACGATAGGACCAGTGGTCGACGGTCTCCGCCGGAGCGGACACCCGAGCGACCTCCACCGATACCGGATTCGACAAGATGTCCTTGGCAAGGCCTCGAATGAGAGGCGGAATGGTAGCCGACAGGAGCAACGTCTGCCGTCGCCTGGGGACCTTCGCCAGAATCCGCCGGATGTCCGGCAGGAAGCCCATGTCCAACATGCGATCGGCTTCATCTAGCACCAATACCTCGACGGAGTCGAGCGCGATGACGCCGTCGGCCATGTGGTCCAACAGGCGCCCCGGAGTGGCTACAAGGATCTCAACACCATCGCGCAAGATCCGAGCCTGCCGGTTCTTGTTGACCCCTCCGTAAACGACGGTTTGCGTCAATCCGCTGAAGCGCCCGTAGGTCGCGAAGCTGTCCGAAATCTGCTGGGCCAACTCGCGAGTCGGGGCCAGCACCAGGGTGCGGATGTTTCGCGCACGCGGCCGTCCGCCGTCTCTGCGCGTCGGCGACTGACCGGTGCTCAATCGCTGCAGGATCGGCAGGGCAAATGCGGCTGTCTTGCCCGTGCCGGTCTGGGCACACGCCAGAACGTCCCGTCCGTCGAGGATCAACGGAATCGCCTTCGCCTGGATCGGGGTGGGGGTCTCATAGCCGGCGGTACGAACCGCATCCAAAAGCGGCTTGTTGAGCCGCAGATCTTCAAATCTCATGCAAAAGTACTTTCCGAGGTATCTACAGGCGGGACGTGTTAAACACGCAGGGCATCAGCCAAGACCATCAATACCTTGTTGTGAATAAGCTCTCTGTGTTGCCCGAAAAACTTGGCTGCGGGGATCTTATTGGCTGTGCCGTGGCTTGTCAAGTCCTAATCCCAGACACTGCGAAACTGGGGTGTGACCAGCGATTGTGGCATGCCAAGGGTAGGGCGGGTTCGACCCGCCTTCTTGCACGATTGCGGCGGGTAAAACCCGCTCTACCGCATGTGCCCGGCCGACGATGCCACAAAGAATGGCCACACCCGCGAAACTGGGGTGTGGCCAGGGATTCTGGTAAGCCAAAGGCAGGGCGGGTTTCACCCGCCTTCTCGCTCGGTGGCGGCGGGTGAAACCCGCCCTACACGCGCGATGCCAAGAAGAATAGCCACACCCGCGAGACTGCTGTCGCCGACCTGAATCGGACACGCCATGCAAAAGAACGGTATTCGGCCTCCCGGACTCGAGGGTGGTCGCGGGCGATCCGGCGTCTATGTGGCGTGGATGTCGCGGCGGGCGAAGATGATGCCACCGCTGAGCCAGGTGGTGAGTGCCAGGGTGACGAGGACGACGATGTTGACCGTCGGGACGGCGCCGTCGCGGATGATGGCGAACGGCTGGAAATAGTGCAGGAGCCCCAGGGCGGCGAGCGATTGGGCTCGTGGCCAAAAGGCGGCGAGGGAGTTCAGCAGGAAGGACGTGACGAGGATTCCGAAGACCCAGCCGACGGCGCGCCCGCGTCGTGATCCGGCGGCGCTGAACAGCAGGCTGATGCCGGCGACGGTCCAGTGCATGAGACAGGCGTTGAAGACGACGTACCGCAGTTCCCAGATGCGCATGTCCTCGGGGAGGTCGGTGGTGCGGTCGCCGACCCAGATTCCGTACCAGAGGCAGGCCATGAAGATCGGGCAGCACAGAAACACCCAGAGACTGACCGAGATGTAGACCCGCCAGCGCGAGAGCGGCAGGGCGAGGAGCAGGTCGGCCGTGCCCCGGTCGATCTCACCGCAGACGGTGCGCGTGGCCGACATGACGATATAGCCCCAGACGACGGCCAGCAGAAACGGGTGAACGAATGCGAAAGCGCCGAGGGTGTTGATGCTGAGGACCTCATCCAGCCGTGCGCCGGTGAGGGCCTGAAGCAGGCGGGCGATCCAGGGGATCTCCAGCCAGACGTGTGTCATCTCCCAGGGTATGGAGGCGAAGGCGTGGACGATGACGATGGCGAACGCCGCCATGGTGACGGCGGTGATGAGTGTTGCCCAGCGATGCTCGTGGGCGGTTTTGCGGAAGAGGGCGGCGCTCATGAGCGGGGTCCTTGTGCGCTCGTGTCGGTTGTGTTGTCGTCACCCACAAGGGGTGACGCTACATCGGGTTCGGGTGACGCTACATGGGGGGGCGATGTGGTGTCGGTTGTGTAGTAGCCCATGAACAGGTCTTCGAGATCGGGCGGGTGGAT
>JAJDDR010000097.1 GCA_029260255.1 Phycisphaerae bacterium | reverse complement strand
GCCACCGGCTGAGGTAGCGAAAGACCATGCCCCACCGTGTTCGTCGTGAAATTCGCGACCAGCGGATACAAAGGGTTTCCGTACACCGCCGCCGACACCACCAGAAACGGCAGCAGCACGACCAGCACTCCCGTTCCGACCGAGGCGCAGTCCCGCCAGCGCCGACCCACGGCGCACACACCCAGCACGGCCGGTACGATCACGGTCATCTGCCAGTGTGTCAGGACCAAAAGTGCGCCCACCGCGCCGACACCCCGCCACATGCGTTTGGTAAAGAGAAGTGTCAGCGTCAGCAGCAGAAAGACTGAAACCACCTCCGTCATCAGAAGCATGCCGAAATACCGCAGATCACCTGACAGCATCAGCACCGCAACGCCGCCGATCGCCATCCAGGGTGTCACCAGACGTCTTAAGATCAGAAAGAAAACCACCACGCAACCAATGTGAGCCAGCGCCGGCAGCATGCGGTAGTGCGCACCAAACAGCGCGATCAACAGCGGAAACAGTGGCGGGCGATGGTGTGCATAGGGAACGGGGGCGCCCCCGACCAGATGGCGCGCACTCATCAAGTAGACGTTTTCGTCCCACCCCGCGACCGGGTTCAGACGCACAAGCACGCCCGAAACGCCGACCTCCACGATGCCGAGCGCGACAAGCGACCACCAGTGAACCCCGTGCAGCCGGCAGGGCTCATGCGTTGCGTTTGTTGCGTCCATCAAGCTCTACCGTGCCTCGCGAACGCTCGTCGTCCACATCCAGGAATCATGACCCACACCGAGCTCCGTCGAAATCGGACGCAGCCCGCAGCCGCGCAGCCGTTTCTTCCACGCCCGGGCGTGAAACGTCGTCCCCCCAAACTTCACCTCTCTGCCCTCCGACCACTCCCAATACCTCGGGCTGCGGTATTTCTCCCGCCCCAGCACCGGGCGAACCAGGTCTCTCAACGCCTGGCCAACCGGGCGGGGCGCTTCGCGCCAGTTCTGAATCCGACAGTACCCGCCATCTCGCAAGACGCGCGCGATCTCCCGAAGGTACGCGTCCACCACCTCCACCAGCGTGATATGTTGAAATGCCAGGTGCGAATAGACGAAATCAACCGACGCGCCGGCCACACCCGCAAGGGACGCACCGTCGTTGAGTTGAACCTCCGCGTTGGGAACGCCTTCGAGATAGCGACCGGCCCAGTCGACCATGCGCTCGCTGATGTCCACGCCGACAGCGCGTTTGCACCGGCCCGCGATCGGTTTCAACAGGCGCCCAACCCCGCATCCGATTTCGAGACACGTCCATTCCCTCTGAATCGGAATGTCCTTCAGGATGACCGGGACGATTTCCTTCGTCTCTTGCTCCCACAGTCGACGCAGTTCCGCCTCGTCATCGGTCGCGGCGAATTCGGTCGATGCGCAGATCCGTCGGTACTTCGCTTCGAACTCGGAACCCGCGTCCCAGAATCGTCGCGTGTCCGCCAGCCACTTGCCGTGTGTCGCCGCATCCATTCCGATACCTTTCGCTGACGGCACGCGCCGGTCGCGGGCTCCGCGTTTACGTCCGTGCGTTTTCCGCAGCCGCCGCCAAACGAACGCGCGGCTCCCGTCCCGATCGTCCCATCCGCATGCACCAACGCCCGGCCGATTGCAACAGATGCACGCCCGTCCTCGCGCTGAACTCCTCGCGCATCGCCTCCGCGAAGTAACGCAACGCCGGCCCGAACTCCTGCGCCTTGTAACTCTGCATCCCCAGTTGACGGCAGGCGTGTCCCAGTTGCCCGCGCAGCGTCCGTCTCGACGCGCCCGAGCAATCCGCATAACGCGTCTTCATCGTCCTCAGCAGGTTTCGATGGTCGATGTAATTGCGCAGCCGCGACGTGCGCGAGATGCTCCCACGCACGAAATGATTGAGGCACAAGGGCTCGTTGACGTACCCCGCGCGACACCGGCGGACCACGTCAAGGTAGAACATCCACTCACAAAGCCCGTACCAGTTGTCCACGTGAAAGCGGATGTCGTTACCCAAAACCGATCGTCGAACCATGCCCACGATCGTCGCGATGAAATACTGCCGGATCAGGTACTCGAACAGATCGGGCGCACACACGCGGAGCCCCGGCGCGATCTCCTCATACGGAACGTCCCGCGCCACCGGAACGTGCGTATCGAACACGCTGTGGTTGAAACGCCCGTCCAGATCGATGTACGAGTAATCGCAATACACCAGCCCCAGATCGGGACGCAAGCGAAACAACTCCAACTGCCGCTCGAACTTCGTCGGCAGAAACTCGTCGTCGACATCCAGAAACGCCACGAACGCACCGCGCGACGCGTCGATCCCCGCGTTCCGTGCGGCGTTGCAGCCCTGATTCTCCTGCTCGATGAAAGTCAGCCGGTCGCCCAGCCGCGAACGATAGCCGTCCACCAGCTCGGCCGTGCCGTCGCCCGACACTCCATCGACGATGATCAATTCCCAGTCGTCAAGCGTCTGCGCGATCACCGAGTCGATCATCCGGCAGACATACTTCGCCCCGTGAAAAGTGGGTACGACCAGCGATACCGTAGGATCACTCATGGACACATCGCCTCCTCCCTCGTGACTGAACGCCGAACCGCGCCCGCCGCCGCTTCGTAGACCTCGCGCAGACTCCGCGCCGTCCGATCCCACCCGAAAAGACCGGCCCGCGCCCTTCCGCGCTCCGCGAGGCTCTTCCGCAACGCCGCGTCACCGTGTACACGCCGGATCACGTCGGCCACGCCGTCCGCGTCCGCCGGCTGCACCAGGATCCCCGCATCGCCCACAACCTCCGGCAGGGCGGTCGTTGCCGCCGCGACCACCGGGCACCCGTGCGCCATCGCTTCCAGCACCGGAAGCCCGAAGCCCTCGTCCCGTGACAGCATCAGCAGCAACCGCGCGCCCGCGTACTGCGCTGCGAGCGCCCGATCGCCGATCGCGCCGAGAAAGCGCACATCCCCTCCGCGCGGCAAGTGCGGTCGGTCGCAATCCAGCAGTTGATGCGCGTCTCCCGTCAGCCTCAATTCCATATCGTGACCGAACCGTTTCCAATAGCGCTCCATCGCCTCGAACACGCCGGTCAGGTTCTTTCGTCGCTCGAAACCGCCTACGCAAAGCACGTAAGGCCGTTCGCCCGGCGGCGGCACCACCGCGTCGGCATCAGCGCCGTCCACCCCGTTGTGAATCGCCACCACGTGGTCCCCGTCCGCGCCCAACCGATCGAGTACTTCTCGCCGAACATAGTTGCTCACCGTCACCACCCGCGCCGCCCGCCGGCATGACGAGCGCATCGAATGGCCGTAGCACCAGCGATCCAACCTGCCGCTGAAGTACTGGTCCGGTGAGTGCCACGGTATGAAATCGTGAATCGTCAGCACGGCCGGCACCGGACACTTCGCCGGGATCCCCGTGTTCCACGTCGCGTGAAAAACGTCGACCTCCGCGTTGCGAATCGCCTGTGCCAGATTCCGCTCCTCCCAACGCAGCCGACCGATCGCTCCGCGGTCCCGCCGGGAGAAGTTCGTCATTGCAACCGCGACGTTCTCCCGCTCCGGCAGTTGGGACGGAGTCTCCGCGCCGCACAGCGCGACGATCTCCATGCCATCCTGCTCCGCGAGCTTGTCGACGAGCCGCGTCACGTACCGAGCAATCCCGCCGAACGCACCGACGAGCATCCGCGCGTCCACCATGACCCGAAGTGCCCGGCTCACGACACAGGTCTCCGCGCGACACAACAAAGCGTCTGTCCCTTCCATCGCCATGGACCGATCCTCGATAGCCCCTCCGCGTGCCGCGTCACGAATCGCCGGATCCGCCACCCCGACGGAATCCCGTGATATCGGCGAAACCACGGCAGCCCCAGCGACCGAACGTCCACGATCATGAACCCCACCCGAGCCAGAACGCCCTCGAGCGATCTCCGGTCGAAGAGTTGTACGTGCGTGTCGTCTTCAAAAACGCTCAAATCGCAGAACCGCTGATTGGGTGTCAAGACCAGCAGCAATCCGCCCGGCTTGAGCGCCGAGAACCACTCCCCGCACGCCGCTTCGCACGGCGATAGGTGTTCGATGAGATGCTGCGCCGTGATCACGTCCAGCGACTTCTCCGTAAACGGCAGCCGGTCGGCCGACGCGCAGACCAGCGGTGTCGATGCAAACCGCGTCCGCGTGCAGGCAAGCCCCTCGGCGTTGTGGTCGACGCCGATGACACGGCGCGACGCCAGCTTCCCCAACAGTGCCCCGATCCCGCAACCGAGCTCCACGACCGACCCGTCCCGCCCGTGCAGTCGTCGCCCGACCCAGTCCGCCTCCATCTCGAACTCGACGCCGGTCCCGCGTCCGGTGAAATGCCGCTCAACTAGCTCACTCATGATCCGCACGTGTGGCACCGGTTTCGAACCGGTGGTCCCACCCCCGGTTCCACGCCGATCCGCATGTACCGCTCCAACCCGTCGCGGTAGCGTCGCGGGTCCCGCAGCCGTTGAATCGAGCCCTCCAGGTACCCCGCGACATCCCCCAGAGTCATCACCCAGTGCACCGCCAGCGCCGCGAAGTACGCGCGCCAATCTCCCAACGCCCGCATCACCCGACGCGACTTCCCGTGATGCACGTAGACGAAGAAGTAGGAAAACAGAAACGCGACCACCAGCCACACCCACGGCTGCCAAACCGCTCCGACGGCCGCCGCGCCCATCAGCGCCAGATTGCGCAGGTTGTACCACGTGCCCTCCGCCGACATCTGCGTGTGCCCCGCGCTGGTGCCGTAGAAGTGGAACTGCCGCGCCAGCGATCCGAAAGACCCCCGAGGTCGCCAGTGGACGACGGCGTCGCCCGCGAACACCCAGCGGACGTTCATCGACCGGATCTTTGCGTCCCACAGCGAGTCATCGATAGCCAGGAACTCGGGTATCCCACCCGCCCGTCGCCACAGCGACTTCGTAAAAGCCATCGACCGCCCCGACGGATTGAACGTCTCGGGGTTCACCGGATCCAGCGCCCCGCGCATCGTCGTGGTGCCGATCACCCGCTCCAGAAAACTCTCCGGCGCGATCTGGTAGAACCCCGCAACGAATTCCGCCCGCCGATCGTCCTCGAACGGTTCGACGATTTTCTCCAGCCAATGCGCGTCCAGCCGGCACCCCGTGTCCGTGCTCGCGATGATCTCTCCGGTCGCCGCTTCGATCCCCAGGTTGCGACCCTGACCGATGTTTACTCCCGCAGCTTCGATCAGCCGAACACCGTCGTCCGCCGCACACGCCGCCCGCATCACCTCCAGCGTCCCGTCCGTCGAACCTCCGTCGACGACGATGACCTCATCGGGCACCCGAACCTGATCGCGCAACGACTCCAGCAGCATCGCGCACCCCTCCCCCGCATTCAACGCCGTCGTGACGATCGTGACTTTCTTCATCATCCGCCCGATCCCGTCTCCATTCACGCCGCCCACGACGCGCGCACACCTAGCCCTTGCTTATCGACACCGCGACCCACCGAATGAATGCCTTTATCGGTCCGAACTCGCGCGAACCCACGCTCAGGGCGGATTGTTCACGTGTCATCCCGAGCGAAGCGAGGGATCTGGCTGCGTTGTCGTGAGGGCAGGGTGGCCCATGGCTTCAGCCGTGGGGGACACGAACCGACGGGCATTCGAGTCCCCCACCTCCAAAGAGTTGGGTCACCCGCCGATGCGGCCCGCGATCAGGTCAGCACAGGTCCCGTGTGTTCGTTGCGGAGATGTGTTCGTACCATTGGTACGCCTCGCCGAGTTCGGACTCGGCTTCGGGGCGGATGATGATGTCGTGGATGATGAACCGCTTGCGGCGCCGGCGCCAGCCCCGGTACCATCCTCCAACCCCCAACCCCAGACCTCGGAGAAAAGACAGAATGTCGCCTTTGTAGTCGAACTGCCTGCGGGGAAAGCGAGTGACACATCGCTGTGGAAGCTGCCATAATCCTGCGTATGGCGAGGGTGTACCTTGAGACGAGTTTCGTCAGCGCATGCGTAACGAATCGCACGAGTCTCCGGAGCGTATGCGAGCGCGAGTCCACCCTCCTGTGGTGGGATCGCGCCAGGGAACAACACGAACTCTTCGCCTCAGACGAAGTGCTCAATGAGCTTTCGCGGTCGGAATACCCACGTCGGGATGCGGCGCTGCGATTCATCCAGACGATATGACGGGAATGGAACGGTGACGAATCCTACGACGACAGACGGCGGTGTCGGCGTCCCATAACGTGAACTCGAAGTCAGCGGTTTCGTTTAGCGGGATGCCGAGATGGTCGAGCTTGCCCTGGTAGGTGAATCCGCTGCCGAGCGGGGTTTGCGCGAGCGCGGTGCCAGCGAGCAGGACGATCACATTGGTGCGGATGATTGCGATGAACCGGGTCATTTGGCTATCTCCTCTTGTTGAGTCAAGGCCAAATGCCTGACGAGTTGTTCCAGACGATCCAGTCGAGCGTGCAAGACAGCGTTTTCGGCACGAAGCAAAGCGACCTCGTCATCAAGGGTCGCAATCTGCGAGTCCTTTTCCAACCGTAGGTCGCGTATTGCCTCGACAGTGAGCGCCTCGAAGCCACGGAACGTGAGCATCTTGTAGCCGAGTCCGCCGGTCTCGACCCAGTCGGGGAAGACTTCTTCGACTTCCTGGGCGATCATGCCGATGCGTTCGCCGAGCAGTTCGTTGATTGCATCAGGGTCTTTGTATTCGAACGTAACACCTCGAAGGTTCATCAGCTTGTGGAGTGAACCTTCGAGATCGTTGATGTTCTTCTTGAGACGACGATCGGATGAGTTCGACCATGAGCCGCCGCCAGGCTTGCCGACCGAGCCGTTGACTTCGAGGAGAAAGCCGGGAGCGTTGGTTCCGATCCCGACCCCACCCGTGGCCCGGATCAGGAACTGGTCCGCGCCTGTGGATGCGAAATCAGCGACAGTGGAGTCAGCCCAAACGTAAGTGCTGGTGTGATTGGCTTTCGCGCGCCGGCCAGCGGCAAAGCTCTCTGTACCAAGTGCGACGTTTTATCTTCCCCCTGGAACCGTGGCGAAAATGCCGGAAGCCACATTTTCGATACCCCCGCCAACCGTGCTGCTTTCCCCCGAAGATCTGTTGTTAAAGCCCCCGCCAATCGTGCTATTCGCACCAGAAGCTCTATTCTGGAGACCCCCGGCTACCGTGCTCGTTCTCTCTGAGGAGGTGTTGCCATTGCCCCCGCCGATTGTGCTGTCGAGGCCCGAAGCAATGTTTCCGATCCCTCCGCTGATCGTACTGTTGAATCCGGAACCAGTGTTGAGGTGGCCCCCGCCGACCGTGCTGAAAAAACGTGACGCGACATTCCCAAGCCCGCCGCCGACGGTCGCGTATGTATTACTTGTCGGATCGGCATCGTCACTGCCCGCTGTGTTGCCACCCCCGCCTCCAATCGTGCCATAATCATCAAAGACCAGGTTCGCCGTTTGTGGATCACCCGGCGTAGATTGCCCGCCACCGGCGATCGTGCTGAAGGAAGCCATCGCCTGATTCCCAAGACCGCCGCCAACGGCGCTTGCGAGACCAGATGCGGTGTTCTGATCTCCTCCGCCGACAGTGCTTCGTTCTGCTGCCGCTTGGTTGGTGCGACCCCCGCCCACGGTGCTGTCCTTGCTCAAAGCGGTATTGGTGCTGCCGCCGCCGACCGTGGAGTTGGTACCCGAGGCGATGTTGAGGCGACCGCCGCCGACTGTGCTCATCGTAGCTGAGGCCGTGTTGCTGTTGCCTCCGCCAATCGTGCTGGTGAGCCCCGAAGCGGCGTTGCCGCTGCCTCCGGCGATGGTGCTGTTGCTGCGCGAAGCGACGTTACTCTGACCTCCGCCTACTGTGCTGAAATCGATACTAGCGGAGTTTATAAAGCCACCTGCAACCGTGCTGAGCTCCCCGGAAGCGTTGTTTGCACGACCCCCGCCGACCGTACTGCGCACGCCAGTAGCGGTGCTATTGGAGCCTCCGCCGATCGTGCTGGCAACGCCTGATACAATACGGATATCATAGCATTTTCAGTCGGCCGACCGAAGTGGGAACCAGTTATTTCGCTCGCGTTCCTTAGTCGCCGCTTTGGGGTGGCCTCGTCGGCGAAGTGAACCGTGTGTCGCAGCCGCTGGCTGATGTCCACCCGCACCACCGGCCGCGTGCCGGGCGGACCGGCAGGGGTGGGCACGCGGTCGGGCACGGTGATGCCCATCGCGGCCCGCGCGCCGTCGTCCACGTTGGGACTGGCCTGCAGCCGCCGAACCAGCGGACGGATATCCGCCTGGAGGGCGGCGCGCGCATGGTCCTTGGCCTCCCCGACAGGAAATCGGATTCGATCGCCCCGGGGGTCCCTATCGGTTTCAAGCCGGTGTCGAGAGGCCATCGATATGCACTGGATTCGTACCGGTCAGGCGGACTGAGCAGCGACGCCGGCTATGTCCCCGGCGGATAGCCTCGTTGCGGATTCGTTCTCACGGCGGATGGCCTCGTAGACTTCCTGTCGATGCACGCGGACCTCCTTCGGTGCGGTGACACCGAGGCGGACCTTGTCGCCGCGAACGTCGACGACGATCACCTCGATGTCGTCACCGATCATGATCGACTGGTCGCGTTGGCGTGATAGAACAAGCATGCTTCAGATCGTACGTTCCAAACTCAGTTGCCAACTTCCTCGCGAGAGTCAACATTGTTCTGCCTCTTGTCGTATCCCTGGTGGATTACCAGCGCAAGAAGTGGCTCTGTCTGCCCGCCGGCGCCGATCCGCGCGCTCAACGGCAGACATGGTGATCGTGAAACGCAGGATCCGAATTGCCACGAAAGAGGACGCGTCCTGAGAGACACTTGTGGATCTACAAGTCGAGGGGTATGTCACGGTATCCGTGGACCCACTCGATCCAGACCGTATGACCACCCCGGCCATCACCAATTCATGAACCAGAGAAGCTGCGCGGTTTTTCCTTGCACGGCGCTACGCTCACGCCAAGAGCGCTGTCGCGCGAGTCGTGCGTTTCGTCAGCCGATCGTCTGAAACCGGCGACCCCGGAGCGACAGTGTCCGATGCAGCCCCCGAGCCATGAAATGCGCTTTCGTTGCCGGCACCGGGCACACCGCGGACTGTCGCCTCAATCCCGGCGGCGAAACACGTGGAGATGGAACGATGATAGCGCGCACTCACCGGCCACTACATCGACTGTCCAAATGCTGAGCCGTCGCCCTTCTGGGCACCCCGCAGGATCTCGCTGCCCTCGGCGAATCGCCACCGGTCGCCGCGTGCGCAAAGCCCATTTTGCACCTTAAGTGACTACGAATACACGACTTAGGCGCAACGGCAAACCGCGCCAGTTTTTTTTTGCGGTTCAGAATGACCAAACGAACCCATTGCCAGTGCCATTTCAATTTGCGCGACATCCGCAGCCTCACCCCCGACAAACCAGGACCCCGACCCAAGAAAAGGAAAGAACGTCAGAGATGAATCGTGTGCCCCCCGAACGCCTCGGTTGCACGCGACCCGACCAGCGGACAAGATGAACTGACAAGGCCTTGCGGCTCCCGGAGGCGTCATGCACGCGATCACGCTCACCACCGATTTCGGATCGACCGACCACTACGTCGGCGTGATGAAGGGCGTGATCCTCCGCATCGCGAAAGCCGCCGTGATCGTCGACATCACCCACAAAATCGAAGCGCACAACATCGTCCAAGGCGCGTTCGTACTGCGGCACGCACTCACCTGGTTCCCGAGAGGAACCGTCCACGTCGCCGTCGTCGACCCCGGAGTTGGGTCCGACCGGCGCATCATCGCCGGCAGATACAGCGGCCAAACCGTGATCGCGCCGGACAACGGGCTGATCAGCCTGATCCATCGCGAGTTGCAGCTCGAAGCGATCTTCTCCGTCGAAAACTCGAGGTACTTCGCCGGACCCGTCTCGCGCACCTTTCACGGACGCGACATCATGGCCCCCGTCGCCGCACACGTCGCGTCCGGAGTGCCCCTCTCCACCCTCGGACCGCCGGCCAACAGCGTCGACGTTCTGAAGCTGCCGACGACGCAACCCATCGAACCGGGCGGACTCGCCGGCTGCGTGCTGTATGTGGATCACTTCGGGAACCTCGTGACCAACATCACTGCCGAAGAGATCGGTCATCTCATGCAACGGAAGAGCCCGTTGATTGTGTGCGTCGCCGATCAGCCCGTCGGACAACTCCGCGGCGCGTTCAGCGACGTTCCACCGGGCGAGCCGGTGGCAATGATCGGTAGCTCAGGCATGCTGGAGATCGCCGTGAATCGCGGAAGGGCGAGCGACCGATTCGGTGCCGCGGCTGACACACCGGTGACACTTCGCCGGCGGGAGGCTTGAGGATGGCCGCTCGGCGCATCGCGGTACTTGGATGCGGCTACGTCGGAACGGCGGCGGTCGCGCGGCTCGTGGCTTTGGGGCACGACTGCGTCGCGACAACCACCGCGCAAGCGCGCGTGGACCAGGTCGGTGCGACCGGCGCGCAACCCGTGGTGGTCAACCTGAACGAAGTGGATCGGCTGCACGCGTTGCTGCGGGACCGAGAGTTTGTCTACATGACGGTCGCGTCCGGCGCGGCGCACCGTGATTATCGAAGCGTGTATCTCGATGGCGCGACCAACCTGCTCCGCGCCGCCGCCGGCACCGCCGTGCGGCACATCGTCTACACGTCATCGACGGGCGTGTACGGACAAGACGACGGTGGATGGGTGGACGAGGAATCGCCGACCGTACCGACGAGCGAGAACAACCGATTACTGGTCGACACCGAGACGTGTCTTCTTGGCTCGACGATCCCCGTGACCGTGCTACGCCTGAGCGGCATCTACGGCCCGGGGCGCGACCCGGCCACGCGCGTCACGCGACACGCCGGGCGCGAACTGAACAACGGCGACACCTACGTCAACCTGATCCACCGGGATGACATCGTCGCGGCACTCGTTGCCCTTATCGATACGCCCTACCGCGGAGTGCTCAACCTGACCGACGACCGTCCCAGCACGCGCCGGATCTACTACGATGAACTCATCGCGACGGCCGGTGCAACGCCGATCCGCTGGGTGAACGACGCCGATTCGCCCGGTCCAGGCAAGCG
>JAJDDR010000096.1 GCA_029260255.1 Phycisphaerae bacterium | reverse complement strand
GCGAGACCGCCTTGACCTTCTCCGGGCCCGTATAGTGTAGAAGCGGAAATCCGCTGTAGACGCGATCCTCGATCGCGCTGCCCTCCAGGATGTCCAACGCTCGCTGTATCGCGTCCGCGTCGACGGTGCCGGACTCGGACGCCGCGCGTACCGACGCGATGACATCGCGCAAGTCCGTCGTCGGCGACGCGTCGTCGATCTCCGTCGTGATGACCGGGCCGTCGTGCAGGTTGTACGGATTTTCCGAGGTCGACGGCAGCGTGTTCGGCATTTCGACGCCGTTGCCGTCGAACATGTTCGAGTCCACGTTCAGGAGCAGGTTTGCACCGGGCGGTTCGACGAACGGGTCGACCTTTGCGAACGCGCCGTCGGGCGTCGTCGCGAACGTGGTGCCGCCGTCCTCGGACGTCGTCTGAACGGACACCCCCGGGCGCGGCTGGGGGTAGGGGTGCTTTCCCGTTGGATCCGGGTTCTCCGGCACGCAGCCGAGCGACGCAGCAGCCACGGCGACGCCGGAGACCGCCAGCCGGAATCCCGTATGAGCGATCTTCGTCATGACGGCCCTTGTCCTTTCCGTCGGCGGCTTGCCGATCCCTACGTCGTACGTGCTACCGTCGGCCGATCAAGACCGACCCATGAGAATCGCGCCACGATCGATTCCGGGGCGATCCGCGCGGGGAAAGACGCCCAGCGTGCGAGCGCCTCGTTTCCGTAGCGCACAAGTCCCACCGAGCAGCACATGCGATGCGATGCGCCCTGAACAACGCACGCGCCCGGCGACTCACGCCGCGCGAACAGGTGGTCGCGCAGCAGCTTCAGGTTTGAAGGTGCGCCGGTCAGGAACTTCCACCCCGGAGCCACGCCGTGCTTCTCCGCAAAACCCCGCAGACGTTCGGGCGTGTCATGCTCCGGGTCCATGGTGATCGAGTACATGAAGATGTCGCGCCCGACGCGACCGCCAAGCAGCCGCTGGCATTTCGCCAGATTCGCCGTCACCGGGTACACCACATCCGCACGGCAGGACATGAAGTTGATCGTCACGATCCGCCCGCGGATCAGGTCGTCATAGAACAGGACCTCCTCGTCCTCGTGCGTACGAAGACGCACGTTGGGAAAGTACCCGGCCGACGGACCGGGGTTGCGCGTCGGAACGACCGCCGCCTCGCCCCGGTCGGCGTCAAGGGCAGAGAAATACTTGTAAAGCATCGCGGCGGGTACCGCAGCCGCGCCCGCGGCCAGCATCGCTCTCCTGCCGTTCATATCGATTGGTCCTTTGTTCTCAATCCTGTCACCGGCGATCGCCCTTACGCAGGTACGATGTCCCAGCGGATCATCATCGCGTGGTCCTCATGCACGACGTTGTGACAGTGCATGATGTACCGTCCGAAGAAGTCCCTGAACCGCATGAAGAGCTTCACCTCGTCAAACGGCCCCAACGTCACCACGTCCTTCCGCGAGAAGCGCACGTCACCCGGCGCGATGGGCCGGCGGTTGAACTCGAGGATCTGAAACTCCTCGAAGTGAATGTGAATCGGGTGCGACCAGTCGCTTCCCTCGTTCCGCAACGTCCAGATCTCCGCCGTGCCCTGCTTGACCTCCGCGTCGATCACCCGCATGTCGGCGGGCTTGCCGTTGACCGTCCAGAGCCCGCCGTCGTAGTCGAACGCCCAGGTGCGTTCCTTGACCACTTCGGTCAGATCCACCGGCGGCAGGGCGCGCAAGACTTCGGGAACGCGGCTGTTGTCCGGGCCCCTCAGATCGACAACGTCGAATCGCATGATGCCGGCGCCTTCATCGAGTATGCGCCCCGTGGGACCACGACCGTTCAACTGTTCCAGCCGGTTCTCCAGGACGATCTGATCCCCCGGTCGATACCGCGAGAAGTCGATAATGACGTCGTGGCGCTGGGCGACGGACATCTTGAGGCTCTGCGCTTCAACGGGCGCCGGCAGAATGTTCCCGTCGTTCGATATGACAACGAACGGCTGACCCGTGCTCAGGAACAGTTCGTAGAACCGTGACGGTCCGCCGTTCTGAATGCGGAAGCGGTACTTTCGCGGCTCGACCTCGAAGTACGGCTGGATTACCCGGTTCACCGTCCACTTGTCGCCGAGGATGCCGTCCGTGTTGAAGATGTCGAACACGGCTTGCCCTTCTTGATCGAACAGAACGTCGTGCAACATCAGCGGCACGTCGTAGTCGCCGCTCGGCAGCCGCCACGCGATCGGATTGGGATCGTTCTCGTCGCCCGAATCCTCCTCGTCGAAGATGAGAAAGAAACCCGTCAGCCCGGCGTACACGTTGGGCGCCGTGAAGTCCATACGATGATCGTGGTACCACAGCGTGGTCAGCTTCTCGCGATCGTCGAACCCCGCGGGAAACAGCGCGTAGTGGTGATCGTGAAACTCGCCCGGATCGATGAAATCCAGCGGAAACCCGTCGCTCTCGCTGGCCGTGTGATGGTTGTGCAGGTGCGTGGTTGTCGAGGGAATGCCGAAGCCGACATGATCGGCCGGCAGGTCGTTGTACATCCGAACGAACACGGGCTCTCCCCAGCGAGCATGATACGTCGGTCCCGGAGTGATGCCGTTGTACCCCCACGTGACGGCCGGGGGCATCTCCGGGTGATAGGTGTGAAGGAACTGACGCTCGTGGATCTCGTAGAACCTCACCGGCGGAAACTCTTCGTAGCGCTGGTGTTTCGACGGATCGGGTGGCGGATCCAGCGCGCTCTCGTCCATCGGGACGGCCACCGGTGGAATGGGCAGCGGCACGACGAACGGCGTCGTGACCGGGCTCGGTCTGACGATGAGATCGGGCGGTATTCCGTCCGGCGCGCAGAGCTGCCCGCGCACGCTCCCCGCATTCACCAGGTAGGAGCCCCCGGTCAGCGCTCCCAGCTTCAGGATGCTTCTTCGGCTCGCCATCAGGTTCTCTCCTCGCTCGCGTGACAGTGGCACACGACATCAGACGTCAAACAGCGGTGTGCTCAGGTACTTCAACCCCGTGTCGGTCAGTACGACCGCGATGCGCGAACCGCGCTCCGCGCCTTTCAGCAGTTGAACCGCCGCAGCCACGTTGGCTCCGGAGGACGTTCCCACGAACAGGCCCTCGCGGGCCGCAAGTTCCCGCGCCATCCGCATGGCCGTATCGTCATCCATCGACACGTAATCCTCGACCAGCGAATGGTCAATGAGATCCAGGTCTCGCGCGTACCCGCCGCCGGCGATGCGGTGTGGTCCGAGGTACTCGCGGCACCCGAAATGCGACGCGCTCGTCGGCTCGACGATGTAACAGCGAATCTCGGGATTACGCTCCTTGAAGGCCTCCGAAACGCCGGCGAAAGTGCCGCCCGTCCCGACGAACTCAACGAACGCGTCGATGCCGCCGTCGGCCTGTTCCCACATCTCCCGGCCCGTGCCGACGTAGTGGGCCATCTTATTCGCTTCCGAATGGAACTGGTCAACGCGAACCGCGTCATGTTCCTTGACGTATTCCACGGCCGCTTCCTCGACTAGGTCGAGATCCTTCGGGCTGACCTTCCCAAGGGGTGAGTCCGGCGCCTGATCCACCAGCACTACTTCAGCGCCCAGAATGCGCATCATGCGAATGCGCTCGATCGTGTTGGCCTTTGACATGACCGATACGAACTTGTATCCGCGTACGGCGCACACGATCGCCAGCCCGCACCCGGTGTTCCCGCTGGTGACTTCGACCACCGTCGCCCCGGGTGACAGGTGCCCGCGCGCTTGGGCTGCATCAAGCATGTGCTTGGCGATGCGGTCCTTCTTGCTGCCGCCGGGGTTCATGAACTCGCACTTGGCGAGGATCGTGCCATCGAGATCGGCGCACAAGCGCTGGAGCTCGATCAACGGCGTATGCCCGATCGCTTCGTCCGCTCCGCTCAGAACGCCGTGTACTACGGTCTCCATACTGGGGGTCCTCCTTCGTTGAACGCCGCCACCGCGACGTCCCCGCTCCGGCCGACAATCCGGCGCCAGCATACCCACAACCGCCTCCCGAGAGAATGGGCACAAGCCGGCAACCTCCGAGTGCCGACGCGCAGCGGAACTGGCAAAACGGCGTCGCGTCACGGTTCGCGCCGCGTCCGATGCCCCGTAGAATCGACCGCGGTGATTGCAGGTGACGCGACACCGGGAGGGTTTCGTTGGCCACCGGACAAGTTGTTCTGATTACCGGCTGCAGCAGCGGCATCGGCCGTTCCGCGGCGGCGGCACTCCTCACCCGTGGGCACACCGTGTACGCGACGGCCCGACGAGCGGAATCCGTGGACGAGCTTCGCGAGGCATTCGCCTCCTTCGGCGACCGAACGCGTGTCAGGCGGCTGGATGTCACTGAACCGGCAACCTCGGAGGAGGTCCTCGCTGACATCACGAGCCGGGAGGGGCGTCTCGATGCTTTGGTCAACAATGCCGCTTTCGGGCAGATCGGCGCGGTCGAGGAACTCACCGCCGACCAACTGCGTCGCCAGTACGAGGTCAACGTCATCGGCATCTGCGAACTCACCCGTCGCGTCATTCCGGAGATGCGCCGCGCCGGCAAGGGCAGGATCATCAACGTTTCCAGCGTCGTTGCCCACGTGTCGACACCGCTAATGGGCGCCTACAACTCGAGCCAGGCCGCCCTCACCGCACTGACCGAGAGCCTTCGCATGGAGATGGTCGGCACCGGGATCGACACGATCCTGATAGAGCCGGGCGTCATCGCCACGTCGTTCCGCGACAACGCGATGAAGACGCGCGACGATCTGGCGGCGGAGGCATCCTCCAGGTACCAAGCGGTGCACGCGGCGTGGCTCGATCGTTGGAGGAAGCGACTCGCCGGCGGCGTCACGCCCGCTTCCGCGGTGGCTGATTCGATCGTCCACGCCATCGAATCGCCGAGACCGCGGACGCGATACCGGATCACCGCAGCTGCCCGGTTCGCGCCCTTCGTTTTCGCGCTTCTGCCGGACCGAATCGCCGATCGGATTCTGCTTCGCGCGTTCCGTCTGACCGGCGCCCGGCGGCCCTAACCGGGATTATTCAGTGCGCCGTGGAAAGGCGTGGATCTTCAGTGGGTGAGACTCCCACCCGGCAACTGGTGGCTCCAGCCGGTAGCAATCGGAGCAGTCGCGGAGGTAACAAAACGGCTGAAGCCTTCGGTGTAGAGGGTCGCCTCGGGCGACTCGGCAAGCATGCAGGCCGTAAT
>JAJDDR010000095.1 GCA_029260255.1 Phycisphaerae bacterium | reverse complement strand
CCGTTGCCGAGAGGATCTGAAGTAATCCCTGCGCAATCAGTCCAAGTTGGATGTGGCGGTGGTATGCCGAGATCTTCCGGCGGACGGCATTGCGATAGGCGTCTGACTTGTGATGGAGATACTGGTTCCCGGTGACGCGCTTCAGCGGCGTCATGGGCGCCATCCAGAAGTGATAGGCATACGCGCCAATGACATGCAGTGATTGCTTGAATGACACTTCGATCTTGAACCGCAGTCCATAGATTCGGATGATTTCCGGAGGAGCCAGGGTCAGATGCGTGCTCATCAATAGGATCGTACCGCGGCGTGGATGGTCCACCGCCACGAAACGGACGAGAATGCCGACGGGGACCAGTCCCATTGGTGGGCGCCACAAGAGATCGGCTGCTTTGAACCGAATTGTCACCTTCTCTTCGCCATAGACGGGACTGACCGCTTCCTCAAATCCGTCTTTGTTGTTCAGTAGCGATGCGACCTTGATCTTCTTCCCGTATTCCTTCGGTCGGCCTCTGCGGCGCGGCGCAGACGCCGGCGGTGGCGTTGCCGGGTAATAGGCCACACTGTTGCGCTTGACGCGTGTCACCAAGCGATTTCCCTGCGTCAGCAGGCCGCGGACGATCTTGCCGGAGGCGTAATAGGCGTCGGCCACGAAGTAGAATGGTTCCTTCATGCCCAGCGAGCCGATCAGCAGAATCATCTTGTCGAGCAGGGTTCGCTTGTCACGATTGGAGAAGACGACGCCTTCGTGGATGCGGCACGCCAAAGGAATCGCGAATACGCTTGACAATGCCTGCGTCAGAATGGCGACCGCTTGGCAGGAGTGGCCGAAGATGTACTCCGGCTTGGTGTTCGACTCGGACTGTTGATGCAGCTTCTTCACGCCGGGCATCTTCCGCCCGGCCTTGGCCACCTTGATGCCGTCTCCCACGAGTATGGGTCTTCCGCCGATGCGAAGAACACCGGGGTGGACCCGGAACACCAGGTCACGCCAAAGCCGGGTGAGCTTGTTCAGGTCCAATGCCGGGCTGTGAAAGAAATCCAGGAGCCGGTCATAGCAGAACGGCTTGAGTCCCAGGGCGCGCACCATGCTGGTAACCCCCATGAGATCCTTGCGTGTGGTCATTCCCGCCAGGCAGACGGCCATCCACAGAAATGTTCGGGTTCGGGCGCACGCGGAGCGCAGTTCGCACACGAGTTCCCACCAGTGTTTCCAGGGCATGAGCAGCCTCCTTGCCGGCACATTTCCCCTTCTTTGGGGGTTGACAACTCCTGGCCGGGAGAATAGCATATATCTGCTGTATAGCAACAAGAAAGGAGTTTCGATGAGCCAGAAAAGGACCCAACAGATCGAGCGGAGAATCGCTCGAATCAAGGAAGAACTGCAGACGATGGAGCCGATGCGTCCGGGCTCACTGACGCGCCAGTACAAAGACCCCGCAAACCGCGTCGGGGGATACTGGCAAATCAGCTACACGCGTCAGATGAAGAGCCGAACGGACTACGTCCGCCGAGAGTGGGTCACGGCGGTTCGCAAGCAAATCGCGACACACAAGCGGTTCAAACGCCTGATCGACCAATGGGTCGACCTGGGCATCGAGCACTCACAACTGAACATGCGAATTGCGAAAACGGAGGGCGCGAAGTAGGCTGGAACTCGGTACTCTCAAGATCCTTAGTACTTCGGGGAGTTGAGATCATGCGCGCGAAACGACACTGGTCGACTTGGCGTTGTCTTCGATCCCGGATTGTGCAAATGCACGTTGCCGCTTCGGTGCTGTGCTCGCCCTCGCCGGCTTCCGAGGTAACGCTCGATAACGGGGTCGTCGGTAATGGCCATCTGTCCGTTACCGTGGACGACTACGGTTCGTTCGGTGATGCGTTCGGTGGCGGTCCTCAGTGGCTGGACCTCTTCAATCCAAGCCCGGATCCCAACGAGGGAGAACTCGCTGAGGAGTTCGCGACTTTCTCCACCAACATCTACTTCTTCGTGGACCCCAGCGGCGTCGGAAACGGGACGCACCGCGTTGCGCTATCAGCGCACGCGGGCATCGTGGGCATGTACCCCGATCCGACGTTCGATTGCGTGGTGGGCGACGAGAACACGACGAACAACCTCCCGCTGTCGACGAGCAGCACGTTCCGGTGCATCGCAGGGGACGTGGTCCTGAGCGTTTCTCTGACGCAGACGGTCAGTAGTCTCGAACCCGGCAAGAACGGGGAGGAGCGCGCACAGATCGAGCAAACCTACCGCATCACCAACAACGGTTCGCCGGTCAACCTCGTCATCACCAAGCACATCGACGAGGACATGCCGTGGGGCGGCAACGACCCGGTGCCATTCGCGCTGGATGATATCGTGGGCGTCGATTACGCCGCGCTGGGGCGCCCGCAGGTATACGCGTTGGACTGGCCACTGATCACAGCCGTGTTGACGCTGCGTACCCGGGAGGACATGACGCTCAATCCGATGACGCCTGAGGGTGGTTTCAACTACTACGTGGGTAAGCAGAACATGCCGGCCCCGCCGGGCAACCCGGACTACCCGGGTGGTGACTGCCCGGTGCTGGACTACGGCACGGACACCGAGATCTGGGACAACTTCGGCGTGCCCAATTGCTGGAAGAACTACGTGCCCGGGGGTGGCTACGATGTACCAGGCTCGACGCCGGCAGCGATCTCCGGCGACTCGTTCATGGGTTTGCAGACGTCGGCGGCGCTCGTGTTCAACAGCACGTACGAAATCACGTTTGTGACCCTCTACGGTTTTCGCCCACCGCCGACCACGCAGATTCCGCCGCCGCTGACCGTGCAAACCGTTCAGTACGACCAAACCACCGGGTGCGGTGAGTTCCTCTGGTCGCTCAAGAACATTAACCCGCTGGTGGCCGGCGAGGACCCGGTGCTGATCGGCGAGTTCTACATCGACGTCGAGTCCGGCGACGGCG
>JAJDDR010000094.1 GCA_029260255.1 Phycisphaerae bacterium | reverse complement strand
CACCGATCGCCGCACGAAGGTGGATTGGGCACAGCAGATCAAGACGCTGGTCGATGTGGATTATCCCGAAGCCGATCGGATCACGCTGGTGATGGACAACTTGAATACACACGCGATGGCGTCGCTCTACGAGGCGTTCACCCCGACCGAAGCGCGTCGTTTGATCGAGCGGTTGGAGCCCGTGTATACCCCCAAGCACGGGAGTTGGCTCAACATCGCCGAGATTGAATTAAACGTGTTGGCTCGGCAGTGCCTGGATCGCAGGATTCCGGACAAGCCGACGTTGGTTCGGGAGATTGGCGCGTGGGAGCGCAAACGGAACGACGGTCAGAAACCGGTGGACCGGCGATTCACAACCGATGATGCCCGTATCAAACTGAAGCGGCTATACCCGCAGATCCAGGAGCGAAGGTGCACTAGCGTACAACGCACGACCCTTGTCGGACTCGAGCTTCTCTTGCATGGCCAGTAGGCGAGGATCCTTCACCACTTTCGACGGCCTCTCCGTCACCGACTTCGGGCGATAGTCGTAACGCCGTTGCGAATGGTTGTCATTGCGACTGACCGCGACATACAGTTCCTTGCCTTCGGCTTCCAGTCGTTCGAACGCTTCGATGTTCACATAGCCGGTGTCGGCCAAAACCGATGACGCCTCGCCGACAGAGTTCGGAATCCCCGCGATCTCGCCTACCACGAAGCGAACAGGCAGGCCGGTCGCTACTTCGGCGAGGTTCGGTTGCGTGTCGCGTTCAATAGTGAGCAGGGTGCCGACTGCGGCTGGTTGCACATAGACGCCGAAACTCTGAAAGAACACACAGGTTCGGCGGGATGGAAAACCGAGGTCGTGCACCGCGGTGAACGTGGCGACTACCTCGCACGACTGACCAAGCAGACACCGGCGTCTTAAGGATTGCCTTCGAGGACCGTGGCCACACCCTGACCGACGCCGACGCAGAGCGTTGCCAGGCCGCGTCGCGCTTTTCGGCGGACCATCTCATGCACCAATGTCACCACGAGACGGGCACCGGTGCACCCCAGCGGGTGCCCCAGGGCGATCGCACCGCCGTTGGGGTTGACCTTGGATGGGTCCAAACCGAGCTGCCGGATGCACTCCAGGGATTGGGAGGCGAACGCCTCGTTCAGTTCGATAGTGTCAAAGTCTGACACTTTCAAAGTGCCACGTTCGAGCACTCTCCGCGTCGCCGGAATCGGCCCGAGTCCCATAAAAGCGGGGTCCACGCCCACTGAGGCGGACACGCCCACCGTCGCCATTACGGGAAGTCCCATCGATTTCGCCGTCTCTAGCTCGACCAGAACGACCGCCGCCGCCCCGTCGTTGATCCCCGACGCGTTCCCCGCGGTCACGGTGCCGTCCTTCGCGAACGCCGGGCGGAGCTTGGCGAGCGCCTCCAGAGTCGTCTCGGGGCGCGGATGCTCATCGCGGGCGACGACCACGGGGTCGCCCTTACGCTGCGGGACTTCGACCGGAACGATCTGGTCATCGAAGCGCCCGGCCTCCATCGCCGCCTTGGTCTTCATCTGCGAATGGTACGCGAAGCGGTCCTGATCCTCGCGGGTCACGTTGTATTTCTTCGCCACGTTTTCCGCGGTCTCACCCATGCCGTAGGGCTGGTGCATTTCGGCGAGCTTCGGGTTGGTGAACCGCCAGCCGATGGTCGTGTCGTGAAACTCCGGCGTGCCACGCGGAAACTCCTGCTCGGCCTTGCCCATCACCAGCGGCGCGCGACTCATGCTCTCCACCCCGCCCGCGACGAACACGTCTCCGTGGTTCGCCTCGATCATCCGCGCCGCCACGTTGATCGCGGTGAGGCTCGACGCGCAGAGGCGATTGAACGTGCAGCCGGGGACGGTCTCCGGAAGACCGGCCAACAGCGCCGCCATCCGAGCGACGTTGCGATTGTCCTCGCCCGCCTGGTTCGCAGCCCCGAAGTACACGTCCTCGATCACCGCCGGATCGACGCCCGAACGGGCGACGGCCGTGCGTATCGCCAACGCCGCCAGATCATCCGGGCGAATCGATTTGAGTCCACCGCGATACCGTCCGATGGGGGTCCGCACCGCGCCGACAATTGCTGCTCGTCTCATGGCAACGGACTATACCCGACGCCCATCCGGAGGCAATACACCGGTGTGTGTTGCAACGCGCGCGATCTTACTGGAACAGGAACTAGTAAGTGAGACAGGGCATGCGGAGCGCTTCCGCGGTCGACCTGATTCGCTCGCGAACACTGTCGCCGTCCTCGGACGCGATCTTGACCATGGCATCGACGATACGCGGATCGAACTGGGTTCCCGCCACCGCCTTCAGTTCCACAAGCGCCTCGTCCACCGTGCGGCAAGGCCGGTAGACCCGGTCCGTCGTCATCGCGTCGAACGCGTTGGCCACGAGCACGATGCGCGAACCGATCGGAATCTGCTCGCCCTTGAGCCCGCTCGGAAAGCCCGTGCCGTCGATGTACTCGCGTTGATGGCGAATGATGTGAATCTCGCTTTCGAGGATGCGGAGGTGGTCGAGAATGCGAACGCTGATGATCGGTAACTGCTGCATCACCATGATCTCGACATCGGTGAGTCCGGTCGGCTTCATCAGCACTCGATCGGGAATGCCGACCTTGCCGACGTCGTGCAGCAATCCGGCGTTGCGTATCGTGGTCACCAGCGATTCGCTGAGGCCCAGTTCGCGTGCGAGCTTCTCACTGTAGTGCGCGACGTTCAACGAGTGCTTCGCGGTGAACGGGTCCTTCTCCTCGAGCGCCTGCACGAGCGACGAGACGCTCTGCACGTACACCTCTTTCGCCTGAACGTACATCACGGCGACGCGCTTGCGCAGTGTCTCGACTTCCTCGGTTCCCACGCTGGTCGGCTGATCGTCGGTGATGTCGTTCGCCGTCACCACGCGATTGCGCCCGTCCCGCTTGGCGACATAGAGCGCCCGGTCGGCTAGATCGATCAGGTCGGCCGGCGTCCGCACGCGCGTGTCGCCGACCGTCGCGATGCCGAGAGAAGCCGTCACGTGGTGGCCGTGAAGATCCGGCACCTGAAGCGTGTCGGCGATCGCCAGGCGAATGCGCTGGCTGATCGCCACCGCGTCCTCCAGCGTTGCTTCCGGCGCCACGATCGCAAACTCCTCGCCGCCGAACCGCGCGGCCGTATCGAACTCGCGCACGTTCTGGTTGAGAATGCGAGCGATTTCGACCAGCGTCGCGTTTCCGGCGAGGTGCCCGTACGTATCGTTGACCGCCTTGAAGAAATCCAGATCCAACATGATGAACGCGAGGTTCCCGCCGTAACGGCGCGCTCGGTTCACCTCGCGATCGACCACGGTGTTGAGGTAATCGTGATTGTACAGCCCGGTGAGACCGTCGGTGATCGCCGCCTCGCGAAGCTGTTCGGTCGCATCCCACATGCGAATACCGACGCGAACTCGCGCAAGAAGGAACGATCTGTCGATCGGCTTGTAAACGTAGTCGTCCGCGAACGACTCCAGCGCCTGCCGCCGCGCGTCGGCGTCCGTTTTGGATGTCGCCATCAGGAAAAACGTCTGCGCCAGTTCCGGCGTGGACCGCAGTTTCTCGCAAAGCTCCAACCCATCCATACCCGGCATGCACCAGTCCGAGACAACGACCTTGGGCTTGTGCTGCTTGATCTTCTCCCACCCGCGCCGTCCATCCGACGCGGTGACGCACCGATATCCGGCGTCGGTCAGGATCCTCGACATCAAGCGCAAGTCGCTTGCATCGTCTTCAACAATGAAGATGTCACAAGGGTCAGTCATACCGTCCCCCACGGCGCAACGCGCGCACCTCCACGTGGCTCGCGTCCGCCGCCAGCGGATACCAATCTGAACGCTTCGGCTGTCATCGGGATTTGATCGCGGACGCTCAACTTCAAAACGCGGAGACCAAGCGCGAGCGGATTATCGGAACCGCACGGGCGTGGTCGTGCTGCAGGTCGCGGTAGGACTCCGGGTTGCCCGGGGTCCTACCGCGACCCCGCATTCTAGGGACACACGATCGTCGCCCCGTAGTTCGCTTCCATCAACGCCTTGTCCGCGTCGTCGACAACACGATCGCAATTACCGTCCGCAAGTCCGGGGCACAAGACAGGGTTGTTGTACGCATCGCAGAAGGCAACGACGTCCTTGCCGGTAATATCCCCGTCTCCGTTCATGTCACCGAACCGCGTCGGCTGCGACGTCTGGATGAACACCGTATCAAGTTCGTTGGCCGGAACGACGATGCCGTTCCGCTTGACCGTGCCCGTCACGCTCAAGGACCCCGTGTAGTAGATGACGAAGCTGTCGACCTCCAGAACCCCTGCCGCGATGGTCACGTTCCGGAGGTACAGGGTCTCCGCACATTGCGCCGTACCGTGATTACGGTACGTGTCAACCAGCTTCACATTCGTGTTGGCTCCGTCCTCCAGTATGAGGTCCTGCATGAAACCCCGGCACGGTGTATCCGAATAGACGATGTCACCCATGTCCCGCGCGAATACTTCCAGCGTCGCCGGTAAAGGCCGCCCCGCATCCTGGCTCGCCATGAGCAGATCGGTCGTCGTCGTATCCCACTGATCCGCCACGATCGTCCCGATCCCCCACGGAGCCGTAAACGTCGTTTGCACATCGAAGTTCCCTGCGACCCGGACCCTCAGGCGCGTCGCACCCTTGGACTCGCCGTGACGGATAATCGCCTTGTCGTGCAGGGTGAACCCGTTGATCGGCATATCACCGGCGTACTCCGCCTTGCTCGATATCATGTTGTCCAGATTGTAGTAAACGATCTCGCAAGGCTGCGTGACCCCAAAGTCCGCCGGGCCTGCCAGATGAGGCTCTCGGCTTTGCCCGGTGAGCGCATCTCCAGCAACGCCTGCCCCGAGGGTGTCGGGTTGTCCAACGTCAGGCTCTTCGCACGGATATCGGAGCTGACTACCGTGGCCGATTCCTGAATCACGATGTCCGTCTCCGTCGCCCCGGACGAGTTTCGATTGATGTGCCCTCGGAAGGCCGGAGAAGGCTGCATGACGAGCGTATCGAACGTGAGGGTGTCCGTGTGCGTGCCGTCCTTTGCAGTCTCAAGCGAGTCTGTACCCGGCTGCCCGACACACGACCCTCCCCCTGAATGGTCTGCCCTCAGACTCGGAATATACGAACTTCCCGGACCACTGATGACGAGATCCGTATCCATGTACACCGAGCAATCCTCCGACGTCAATGAACAATCACCGGCCGGTGCCGGATTGAGTCTCCCAATATCCAGAGCGTAGTCCACTCCGTTGAGCCACATGGTCTCGGTGTGATGGAGGCGCCAGTCTCCGCCCGACACTTCCCCGATCTTCCCCGACGGAAACGCGCCGTCGAAGACCCAAGTCCCGCCCTCGATCAACGCCCCGCCGTACCCGGGTTCTTCCTTCGCGACAATATTCACCTCCTTGAGCATTCTCAGATTGAACGGACCACCCCCTGGAAGTTGGGGCTCAAGGCACGCATCTGCCCCCGTGTCGATAGTGATGTGCTTGAACCACCAGGCGAGCTTCGGTCCGTCTCCAGATTGGCACGAGGCCCCAACCAGTCGCCAGCAGCCGTCGACGATCGTCCCGGCAACCTCGATCGTCGGCAGCGGCGTTTCAATACCGTCTGCATACGTCTCCCACGTGCCCGCGATCACGTCACCCGATATCACGACCGATCCGCCGCGTACGGTCGGCGTTGGCGGGCCACTTCCCACGTGCCACGTCTTGCCCGTCGCATCGACGCTCCCGATGACCGTCACGCGCGTATCCTTCGGCACCGACCAGTCGCCCTTGACGACGTTCCCCGTGATGTCCACAGTCGTCTCGTCGCCGGTGATTCCGTTCTCCAGTGTTACA
>JAJDDR010000093.1 GCA_029260255.1 Phycisphaerae bacterium | reverse complement strand
TCGCGGACGCGCTCGCTGACCTTGGGGACGCCGCGGAAAACGTACGATCGCAGGCTGCGGTCGCGCTCGGCCGTGCGGAACTCGGCACCGGCCGCAGGGCATTTTCGGTGGCGGCGTTGGCGTTGGCGATGGTCTCGGTTGGGTTCGGCCCGCGGAGGCGTAGCGTTCGGTACCGGATTCGATTCGTTCGCCGCGAGCCCGCGCGTGGGATCGGTTTTGCGATACAATCCAGGCGTATGGACGAACAGCAGCATCCACCCCAAGCAATCTTCCATTCGCAGACAAAGGAGGAGTGTTCAGAGCGAGCACTCGTGTTGGCGGCCATCGGAATCAGGTTCGAGATTCGTCGCGACGCGCTCGACTACGTGCTGCTCGTGGCGATGCACGATGCCGAACAGGCGGTCGCGGAACTCGACAGCTACAGGCGCGAAAACCGTGAAAAACCGCATCCTGTAGCGGTCTTTCCCCATCTCTCGACCGGCTGGTCGGGTGTGTACGGCTACGTGGCCGTCGTGTTGCTGGTGGACATTCTCGAAGATCGCGGTGCGCTCGGCGTCCAGTGGTTCACGACCGGCAAGACACACGCGGAATCGATTCTGAGCGGGCAATGGTGGCGAGCGGTGACGGCGCTGACCCTCCACGCCGACTCGGCACATCTGGTGGCCAACATCGTGGTCGGTGCCCTCTTCGGATTGTTCGCAGGCCAACTGCTCGGCTCGGGCGTCGCGTGGGCGAGCATCTTGGCCGCCGGCGCCATGGGGAACCTGCTCAACGCCTGGATTCAGCCCGCACAGCACACGTCGATCGGAGCGTCCACCGCGGTGTTCGCGGCGCTGGGCGTCGTCGCATCGTACGCGTGGGACCGGCGGCGGAATCTGCACACCCCCCTGCTTGCGCGCTGGGCACCGCTCGTCGGAGGCGCCGTGCTGCTGTGCTATCTCGGCGCCGGCGGCGCGCGCACCGACGTCGTGGCCCACTTGGCGGGGTTCTGTTGCGGCGCACTGCTCGGCGTGCTCTACAGTCGCCTGGGCCACCGTGCTCTGTTGTCGGCGAGGCTGCAATTCGCCGCGGGAGCGGTCGCCGTGGCGGTAATCGTTATCGCTTGGGCGCTGGCGATAACGATGGGTCGCGCGCCTCCCGGTTGACCGACGATTGACCTTCGCCACGGTCCAATGCGTTGATTGCGTTCCCGACCGCTTTGCGATATTCCCCCCTGGTTGGTCTCTGTGCGATCCTCGGTTGTGCTGTGGAGTGCGTACCTCGTGGACGTCTTGTGGCAGGTATCGCTGGTCATCCTGTGTGTCGCCGGAGTTGTGTTGACCGTCGTCCGGCTGCCGGGCACCTGGCTGGTCGTCGCGGCAACCGCGGCGTGCAGCTGGCACTTCGATTGGCTCCGCCCGAGTTGGAGAATCGTAATCGCCCTTCTGGTGATGGCCATCCTGGCGGAAGGGATCGAGATGATGGCATCGCTGATCACCGCGCGCAAGGCGGGCGCCAGCAAGCGCGCTCTGTGGTACGCCCTCGCCGGCGGATTCTTCGGGATGTTTCTGTTCACCATTCCCCTGCCGATCATCGGCACGGTAATCGGTGGCGCGCTCGGCTGCTTCTGCGGTGCGATGATCGGAGAAATGACCGTCCAGGACGACCTACGGAAAGGCGCCAAGGTCGGGTTGTTCGCGGCCGTCGGTCAGGTCCTCGGCACACTCGCCAAAACGATGATCGCGCTCGTCATGGCCGGAATCGCCGTGTGTGCCATAGTGCTCACTGGGGCGTAACTACCGCGCCGGGCATGCGCCTACCCAGGGCGCACCGCGTCGATTCATTCCGAAGACAGCGCGTCGAACCGGGATTTTGCCTGGGCGAGTTCGGCAGCAGCGCGAATCGGATCGGAGCGGCGGATGACCTGATCGCCGTGATACCCGGCGGCGTCCAGCGCGGCGGAATACGCCATCAGATCGAGATGCCCCTCGCCCAGCGCCGTCTCGTAACCGCTGGCACCTGCACCACCGGCCGTCGCGTCGCGCAGGTACGACAGGGCAATGTGACCCGCCAAAGTGCCGGCGACCTCGACGGGGTCGCACCCGTTCATGATGAGTGCGCCCGGGTCGAGACAGACGCGCAGTGCGGGGCAGTTCAGCCGATTGAGCGCCGCGATGAGCGTCTCGGTGGCGACGCCGCCGGTTTGCACCGCGAGCACTATTCCGATGCGGTCAGCCTGCTGCCCGAGTTCGTGCAGGGTCTCTGCCAACAAGTCCTCAGAGCCTGCGCCCCCCATTGCCGCGACCACCGTCGACACGCGCATGTCGCGCGCCAACTCCAGCACGATCTTGGTCTCGCCGATCCGCCGGTCGATCTCGTCCGCCCGCGCGAGCAACCCCCGCGGGTGCCCAGCGTCCAACGCGGCAACGGACATTCCGTGCGACGAGACAAGCCGCACGAGTTGGCGGCGTCCCGACTGCGACAACTGACGTGGCATCGTGTCGCCGCGGGTAGTGCCGATCTCGACGGACCCGAATCCGAGGTCCGCCGCCCGTTGGAGCGCAGACCTGGTGGGGACGCTCAGGTCATGCAACGCGATACCGGCCCGCGACCGTTTCTTCATGGCACCTGGACGCTCACATCGCGGAACGCCGGCCGGCGGAGGGACAGTTCGAGCGGTGGCGGATAATCGGCTCGCGCGATCCCTACCGATCAGTGATCTCTACAGATTCACCTCACCGCAGTCCTTGCGCTTGGCTGCGCTCAACTGCAGGAATGTGCCCGTAACCGTCGGAACTAGCAAGAGGAATGGATAAAAAATCCCGTAGGATGACATCGAGCGAAAATGGGGAGCCAGGACGTACGAGTTCGCGACCATAGCAACCAACCCCGACGCGAAGAGCGCCGCACCCGCAAACGAAGACAGCACGACCGTCGTTCCCTGCAAGTGCGAAGCCGCCGGCGCCGCGACGGCAGCGAATACCAGAAACTGCATGATGTAGATGACCGACACCGGGACGAACGAGCCGTCCAACATCTCCCACACTCCGAGCGCGGCAAGCGCACCGGCCAGCGCGGGCGCCGCGTGCTTGCGAAGCCCGATCCCGACCACCACCGCCACACATCCACCAATCGCGATATCCGCGACGGGGTCGATAACATCACCGACGAACAACTGCTCGCCAACCGCGCCCGCCATGGCGTAGATCACAAACAGCGTGAATCGCTCGAGCCGCCATCCACCCAACAGCAGAGCAAGCCCCGACACGATCAGCGCGAGACCCAGAACCCCCCCGTTGGTTTCGAGGAGAAACTTCCAGTCGATCAGCAACACCTGCATCGCGATCCGCTCCGGTTTGCACCACTCACATTCGAATGTGTACGATGTCCATATCGTTCAGAATTGAACGGGTGTTTCGTTATGCCCGCGGAACCGTGGGACGCGCAACGTCCGCTTCAAGTGATGCACCTGCACGTGCGGCGCAGCGGCCGCTGGACCCACAACCGAGCGTCAGGGCGTCGGAGCGGGCGCCGATGACTTATTCCGCCGCGTCAGCAGTGTTTGCAGCACCAGCGAAACCAGCAGGAAAACACCGCACGCGATCCCGAGCGCCGATGGGCGCTCTATGCCGGCCTGATAAAGATCGGGCTGCCAGTGTCGAACGAGTGCCGCGGCGCCCGAGGCGATCATGACCGTACCGACCAGCGATGTTATCGTGACGACGGTCAAGCGCGCGGCCAGCAGCCCTATGGTGAGTCCGAATAGTCCGACGCATCCGCTGATGAGCGCCAGCTTCCGCAATCCACCGGAATCGTGATCGCGGACGTGGTCCCGCAGACCGCTCGCCCATTGTTTGAATTCCGGCGCGACGTACTCCGTCTGCGAATCAAGCTCGGAAAGATCCAGTCCAGCGGGGAAGACGGCCGGAGCGGCACCGGCCGATCGCGTGTAGGACGCCAGATGCGGC
>JAJDDR010000092.1 GCA_029260255.1 Phycisphaerae bacterium | reverse complement strand
GGGATTCATTTGCGACCAGGAGCTCCGGACGTTGCGACAGCAATTCGAGGCGTCGCGGTCATCCTGACCCATCGACCGTCGCCGGCTGACGATCCCGGCCCGCTCAAATCCCCTCACGCACGCTCACCGGAAGGACACGCTTCGCGGACTCGTCGGTGGGCTTCGAGAATCTCGTCGCCGCGCTGGCCGGCGTATTCCTCCACGTGGGGCCAGAGCGAATCGAAGTCGTCGATGATCTTCTGTACGAAGCCGGTGGCCTGCGGTTGGTCGATGTTGCGGCTCGGCTTAGCGTGCAGGAGTTTCTCGATCTCCTCCTCGTCGGTCATCCACCCGGCCTTGTCGGGCGCACCCCGGAAACCGAGCAGGCGGCAGTCCTCGGCGAGAAGCTGCGTGTCCTCGGCGTCCTTGCGTTTGGTGGTGATGTGATAGCGCAGCCGCAACAGCAGAAGCGTGGTTCGCTTTTCGACGGCGGACGTGTAGATCGCTCCGCAGCGCTTGGCCGTGCTTACCGCGACTGGATCGAGCGCCGTGTCCATGACATGTGCGGCCAGCCCTTCCACGAGCGGATGCGTCCGGGTCAGATACATGACACCTTTATCTACCGGGAACTCGAACTTGGCATTGAACTGTGGCTTGGAGTCATCCAACCCGCAGGCGTCTCGAACAACGCGAGGTGCGTCTCGAAGATCGAATTGAATCACACCGTTCTTGGGCGCGACTGCGCCGCCGTAGCTTTCGACCGCCGTCTTCATAAAGCGCGAGACGGCATCGGCGGTGCCGACCGAGCTGCGAACTTCATCCAAGACGCGGGCTACCTCGTCAGGCTTGAGGCTGTGCTGTGCGAACATGGTGCGACTCTTCTTCTCGCGTTCGCTGGCGTTTTCCCATTCGGCGTGGAGTTCCCCCGCTGTTGACTTCATGATCTCCTCGAACACCAATTGCCCCGGTTGGCTATCGCGGAGCAGTAACCCCTCGAAGAGTGCTTCGACCACGGAGTTGGAGTTGGCGGGAACCGGAACCGAGATGCCCAAGCTGTTGCGGATTTTCTTGTGCTTGCGGATCAGCACTTCCAGGACGATGCCGTCGATCTGGTTGTCGATGCCGTAAAGCATCACGGATCGAACCAGCTTCTTAGGTTGGCCGAACCTGTCCACTCTACCGTCCCGTTGTTCATGACGAGTCGGGGACCATCCCAGATCGTAATGGGCAACGGCGTCGAAGTGTGCCTGCATGTTGACGCCTTCGGAAAGGCAGTCGGTGGCCACCAAGACAATCTGCTTGCCGTCCGTCTTGAGCTTCCCCAGTTCGGCCACACGCCGCTCACGCTCCGCCGGCGGCAGCTTGCCCGTGACCCACTCGACTTCCACTTTCTTGAGACTGTTGCGAAGTTCCTTGGCGACGTATTCAGCCGTGGCGATGAAGCGGCAGAAGATAATGGGGCTGAATCCATCTTTCAGAAGGGACTTGGTGATCGTCGTGATCTTCTTGAGCTTGGCATCTTTCGCGCCGCAGAGGTCGTCGGCCAGTTTCGCCATCTCGCGCAGACGGCGGCGTTCGGAGGTAGACTCGGCGTTGTCATCAACGCTGCTGTCAGCGCCGGGAACGGTGTCGGTGATGTCGCCGTCTTCGTCGATGTCCATGTCCATGACGGAGCGACGGCCAAGTTCGTCGGCTTCGGCCTCATCGTCGGTTTCAATCCCTGCGGCCTTGGTGCGCAGGGTCGCAGCCGCCGCTGCTGGACTACTGGCGATAGCACGGAGGAGAGCAAGGCATGCCCACCATCGCACGCGCTGGCGATACTTGGGAACTTCGCCGGTCGTGTCATGGACGCGCTCCCGAACATATTTGAGAACCTTGTCGAAGAGGGTCTTGTATTCGGGGGTAAGCTTGTAGGTCTCTTCTTTTTCCTCACGATCCGGGAATCTCGTGTCCGCGCCCAAGTAGTCACGAATGTCAGCGCGGCGTCTCTGAATCAGATGAGCCGCGAGCTTTCGGCGAAGACGTTCGTTGTCCTTGCCCGATAGATCGCTCGGCAAATCGGCGAACTGCCGATCCAACAGGCTTAGCAGAGATCGAAAGCCAGCCTCGATCCCACTGTGTGGGGTGGCAGTGACCAAGATGAGGTTGCGATCCGGGTCGGCGGACAGACCTTTGAGAAGCTCGTGCCGGTGGTGCTTGCCGCCTCGGTTCCCTTGGGATGCTGCGCAGGTGTGTGCCTCGTCCACGATCACCAGCTTGGGGCATGTGCGGAGGAACTCATCGCGGCGTTTGCTGGACTTGATATAGTCGGTCGAGACGATCACGAAAGGAAATACGTCGAACAGAGATTGACCCATGCCGCACTGACGCTCCAGCCGACTCACGGTGCTGGACAGAACCAACTCCGCGTCGATGTGGAACTTGTCCTTCAACTCGACCTGCCATTGCTCGGCAAGGTGCGGCGGGCATAGGACAGCCAGCCGTGTGTTCTCGCCTCGGTCCAGTAGCTCTCGTGCGATGAGGCAAGCCTCGACCGTCTTACCGATTCCAACGTCGTCGGCGATCAGAAGCCGAATGGGATCGAGTCGGAGTGCCATCATCAACGGCACGAGTTGGTAGGGGCGGGGTTCACAGGCGATCTTGCCGAAGGAGCGGAACGGCCCGGCGCTGGCGCGGAAGCCGAGTCGAACGGCATCCCGCAGCAGGCGGCACGATAGGTGGTCACCCACGGCGCTTGGATCGGGAAGATCAAACGAGGCAGGCTCAACTGTCTCCAGAGGAAGGTAGACACCACAGACTTCATCCTCGGTGCCACCGAGGGGGCGCAGCATGAGAAGATCAGGGTCATCGCCCACATCTGGTAGGACGACCCACTCGCGTCCACGGCACTTCACCAAGGAGCCGACGGCATGACTCATTTGCCACCTCCGAAGATGTTGGGGTGCTTCCTAACGACAGTGCCCCAATTGTCGTCGTCGATTCGGATCACCGTCCAACCCAAATCCTCCAGGTCTACCGTTTGGCGGGCATCGCGTTCGGCGCGCTCTGGGTATTGGTGGTGGGGGCCGTCGATGTAAACCACTGTGCGCTGTTCGTCGTAGATGAAGTCCGGTCGTGTGTGGCATTGGTCGAACATGCGTTGAGCATCGCTCGGTAGGCGAAACTCCCCGTCGTGGATGTGTTTCAGGAAGCCCCTTTCCAAGCCCGAATCCGTGAGATTCACGAGACGCTGGTACTGTTCAGACCGTGACTGACCATTGGACGAGGCTTTGACAACCGAGCCGACCATTCGGAGCAGGTAATCCTTGACCAACATTCGATCCAGGAACTCGTGGTCGCGTTGGTTGTAGTAGCCCATCAGGCAGTCGTAGCAGGCGGATTCGCATCGGTCTTCGCCTTCACTTTGGTCAGCTCCCGTTTTCGGATCGAAGTGGAGAAGTCCGAGCGCTTTTGCCGCCACCTCGCTCATGGCATTGGGTTCGTCCACGAGCCGCCGCAGCACACCAGCACCGCCCTCGGCGGATTCGTAGATGAGCAGAAGTCGGCGCTCGTCGTCACGGGGGAGCGGCTCGACCGCGAGTTCGCTGTCCTCAAGCTGATAGATGATTTGGATTGCTATTTTGAGGGCGGCCTGAAGCGATGCCATGAATCGAATGTTCGTTTCACCCTCCGGCTCAAGAAGGAGAACATTGCGGTGATCCTCAACGAACGGGACAACCCGCTGAATGGAGGCGCTCATCGGATCGTCATCATCGTTGGCGTCATCGTTGTTCTTGGCCCAATACCCCCGCTCCGTGTCGAGGTTGAATCCGAAGATGTGCTTATCCTTTCGACGACGCCATCCCCGATTGATTCGCCAGATGTTGGCGGCGTTGCCGTAGGACAGGAGTGCAATGCGGTCGCCGTCCTTGGACACCTCGGCGTTGAAGCTGGCGGTTCGACCTCTACGCTCCACGAATCTAACGCCGGTGGTCAACTCGAATCCCATTCGCTGGCGTTCTTCCTCGTCCGAGTTGATTCGGTCGATGCGCCGAGTGGAGACGTTTCTAAGCCGGAACAGGGAGGTCATCGCCGTTCCCAGTTCGCTGTCGCAGCGTTCGCACAGATCGTGGTTTGATCCCTCGCCCGAATCGGTGTGGAGATAGCCGCAGTATTGGCATTGTTTGGCCGTGATCGTGTCCAGGCCTCGCTCGTTCTTGTCGCTGGCTGGCAGAAGCACCTGCACCACACGGTAACGAACACCCTCGTGGTAGATCAGTGCGCGCGGGCCGAACTCCGAGATCGCCAGAAAGCGAGCGCGAGACAGGAACTCGTCCCTGTCATTTCGCAGTCTCCGACCGGGAATGAAGGCTGATAGCGGAAGGCGCGGAAAGCTGTAGCCGGGTAGGAATCCTTCGCTGGCGAAATACCGGTAGCTGTAGAAATCGTCCTGTGCTGCGCTCCTGGCTTCGGTCAGCAGGTGCAACTGATTCTCGGCTTCCCTGTAGAGGCGGGATGCCTGATCTTTGTCTTTGGCCGAACGCGAGTGGTCCTGCTTGATTCGATGTTGTGTGTCGTGCTGTTGCCGGGCGGAGCGATAGAGACTTCGCCATCTCTCACACGCAACGTCAAATTGCCCCATGACGCCGTTGAGTGTGATGTCGATCCAGTCGTCGGCCCACCAACCGCCGCGCTCAAGCTCTGGCTGTATCCCGCTGAGGATGGCTTCTGCCCGCTGCTTGGCCTTCGCCCTCGCGTCCTCCTTGCCGAGATCAGCTTGCTTGCTTTCCAGCAAGGCGAGCGACGGCGGATTCCCGGTTAGGTCGAGGATTTCGCTCACTGATTTCTCTAGCGACGCGCCCGTTTGCGACAGCCACACCGCATGAACATGCGCCCTTACCAAATCCTCGTTCGCCAAATCGAGACGTGGTGGACTCACTGCTCCGGCGACCATGAGTTCCGGGTGGCCGAAGAAATACTGATCGTGCGGCGAGCCAGTGGTGCAGTACGCAAATACCAAGGCGGGTTGACCACTTCGCCCTGCCCGCCCACTGCGTTGCGCGTAGTTGGCCGGCGTCGGTGGGATGTTGCGAAGGTTGACCGCGTTGAGCTGGGAGATGTCCACACCCAACTCCATCGTCGGCGAACAGAAAAGCAGGGGTAGCTTCGCGGCACGGAAATCTGCCTCGCGGGTCTCACGATCTTCATGTCTTACCGCTGCGGTGTGTTCACGGGCGCAGAGGTCGCTGTTGGCCAAGCCCATCGTCTTGTAGTAATTGACGAAGAACTGATTGGTTTGGCCACCCTCTTGCGATAGCCGAGGAACGCGGATCGGGTCGTGGAATGGGCGAGTGCCATCACCAGCTACCCATCTCATGCTCGATGCCTGGAGTTGAAATCCTGGTCTTTCGCCATGTGCGGTTTGCTCGATCAAGCCTGCTTCTGTCAACGCTGCCACCAAGTCGTTGAGTATGGCTAGCGAGTTGTCCAGCTTCTGCTTGGCTGGCTGCGTGTAATCGGAAAATGTGCTTCCGCGACGAAGGAATTGG
>JAJDDR010000091.1 GCA_029260255.1 Phycisphaerae bacterium | reverse complement strand
GGAATCGCTCAGCGACCGAACGTCCGTGTCATCGTCGCCGATTGCCTCGTCGGCGTCCGACGATTCGCGGTGTTCGCGTGCGACCTCCTCTGCGGCAGCTACGACTCCCGAGACGTGCTTGAGGCGATGAGCCAACTCGGGCATCAGGTGCGGGTAGCGCGCGACGATCTGACTATCTTCGACGTCTCCACCGTCCAGACGCCGTCTCGTCACCTCGTCGAGGACCGCCTCGATTTCACCGGATCGCTTGTCGTTCGGTGTGGAGCGCATGATTGCCTGGCGGACCCCTCGTTTCGGGAAGGACAAACCGTCAAGGCAAATGCTACGCTAACTCTCCTCGTCTTGCGAGCCCGAATCACTGAAGTACATGGCGGCGACGCCCAGGCGTGCCCGCATCTGCTTTCGGGCGCGGACGAGGATGCCCCTGATCGCATTCTTGGTTCTGCCCTCGCGAGCGGCGATCTCGGCGATCGGTTCTCCCTGTATTTCGTATGCCCAGGCAACCCTGCGGTAGTCATCGGACAAACTGCCCAGGGCAATCCGGATCGCCTGCGCCGACTCCTTCGCCGAGCAAGACCGACTTGGGGACTCCAACGGTGACACGAGAGCGACGTACAGGTTCGTCAGCGACGTGTCGATGTCCTCCACGCGGAACGCTACTCGATCGCTGCCGCCTCTCTTCAGGCAAGTCGCTTTAGCGATCATATTGGTCAGGGTGTTGTTGACAATAGTGGTGAGCCACCGATCCAGATCCCCTGGTTCGTTCGACGAGAACGTGGACGCACTGCGGAAAGCGGCACTGTAGACCTCCTGGAGGACGTCGCATGGTGACATCGCGCTGCGAAACCGGTTCGGCAACTTCGAGGCGATGTACCGCTCGAGGCGCGTGGAATGTGCCACCAGCCCTTTGCAGAACGTCGCAGCATCGGGCTTCGAGGCATTGCTCTTCATTGACGGCTCGCCAAAAAACAAAAAAACGCTATTCGCGCGCGCGCTCTCGCGCGGATCCGGTTAATACCAATAGGCGGACCGCTCTTATTGAGGACCTCATGTAGCTCAGGCGGTCGGCTGCGCGTGCCACGCGTTCGCTCAAGATAATCGAAGCGACCTAGCGCGATCAAGCTCGGCGTTTGGCGCGGGCGCGGGTGTGCGATGGTCGTGCGGTCATAAGTTCGTACTAAACACGGAGTTATACGACACAGATGGAGGC
Organism: Phycisphaerae bacterium; assembly: GCA_029260255.1. GTDB lineage: Bacteria > Planctomycetota > Phycisphaerae > UBA1845 > UBA1845 > OFTM285. Next base: position 1,768 of record JAJDDR010000091.1, on the reverse strand, counting down.
GGTTCAATTGATCGAACTCAGCGATCCACCTTTGCAGAGGGCTCATTCCTCGCGGCGCCGAAGCTGCTTTCGACGGGACACCGTCTTCGGCAGGTGAACTCGATCGGATGCCGAGCGAGGTTGGTGTACGCTCGACCCGCGGGCCGCGAGTCCAAGATGGCGAACGCACGATACACAGAGCTGAGAGCGTCCGGCAAACTCCCTTCGCCCGATGGCACTGCTCTTGAGTTGATACGGCTCGCCGATGATCCCGGTGCAACCATCGAGGCGATTACGGCCGTGATAGAGGCGGACCCGGCGACCGCCGCGCGGGTACTGGAATACGTCAACTCTTCCTTCGCCGGACTCTGGAGACGAGTGTCTTCCGTGCAGACCGCGGTCACGCTCGTTGGAATGGTGGTGGTTCAGAGCATCGCGCTGAGTGTACAATTCATGACGCGGGCGACGCGCGATTGCAAGGGGTTCGACGACGGTTTCTTCTGGTCGGATTCGCTGGCGCGCGCCGTGGCGTGTCGCCACCTCTGCGGGCAGGGACAAGCTGTGTCGTCAGACCAAGCCTTCACCTGTGCGCTTCTCAGCCAGATAGGAAGACTCGCATTTGCCGCAGCCTATCCACAAACATACGGAGAGATGCTCAGGGAAGTAGATCCCGCCGACCCGGAAGCGCTTACTGCACTCGAACGAGAGGTGTTTGAGATCGACCATGACGCGCTTGCAGCGTTGTTGATGGCTGACTGGCACCTGCCGGAGGGTTTCCGTGAAGCCGTTCGCAACCAGTCCTCGCCATTGAGCCGAGACCTGGATCAGCGTTATCCGAACCTCACCCTTGCCACGATGCTGAACTTGTCCGCCACGGTTGCGCCGTTACTCACCACAACTGGAGTTTCGCGCGGCTGCGTGCGCCGGTTCTTGGGTGAGTTCGGCAGGGTCGGCTTGTCGCCTGAACGCGTCGAGCCGCTGTTCGAGACCATCGCAACGGATTGGCGGCAGATGGGGTCGGTGTTCTCCGTAAGAACGCGAAAGCCGCTCACAATCGGCGAACTGTATGCGCACGGGCGGTGAACTTCCACAAGGAACGTGGCCACGGTACGGCGTGACGTACACGCATCCTCCCAGACCGTTACCCATTCTCAGTCAATGTCGATCGCCTGGCCGAAGCGATCCACCCCACCAAGTTCGTCGCGGTCGACCGCGATGGGGTAAAAGAAGTCCCGGCCCACGCGATCCGCGTATCGGCGGCCAAGCGATTGAGGAATGCGACGAAACCCCCACCTACGATGCCCTCGGCCCACAAAGATGGCCAGCGCAGCGTCCTGTACCTGCGGGCGACGACTTGGCCGTCCGAATCACTCAGACGATTAGAATCGCTCTGCAGGCGCCCAAAGAGAACCGCGACGGACCACCGAACGATCCGCCGCGCTGATTACAGGTGCCTACGTTGCCGGTGCCCGCCGTCGTGCAAATACGACCGTGCCGCCGGTGAGCGTGAGCAGGGTCATCACGATTATGCCCCATTCCGAAACAGTGGGTATCACCGGGACAGGACTGGCGACGCGGAACCCTGCCACTCCGTCCGCCGCTGGCGGAGGGAACAGTATCCGGTCCGATGATCGCAACGTGATCTCTTGATTGCCCCACGAGCCGCCGCGAACGACGCGAAGAGAACCGGTAACCAACGTCTCAGTCCATTCATAAACGTTGCCGCCTTGATCCGATGTGCCGTAGAAGCTCTCACTCAGTTGGCCCGCCGATCCGACAGTGGTCACGT
>JAJDDR010000010.1 GCA_029260255.1 Phycisphaerae bacterium | reverse complement strand
CGGCATTACGCTCCTCCAGCCGAAGGATCACCGCGATCAATTCAGCGTTCGTGCATGCGTCCAGTGCCTTCATGTACCCCATCATCGGGCGTCGACGCGATTCTACTCCAGAATTGAACAGAAAACCCGTGAACGGTTACCATTTCTCGCCGTGGCTGCGACGCCGCTTGCGTTCGCGGTTGCTGCGACGGCCCAGACGCCCGTGGGAACGGGGTTCACCTATCAAGGGCAAATCAAGCAAGGCGGTGCGCCTGTCAGCGAAGTGTGTGATTTCGAGTTCAGCCTGTGGAACAACCCGGCGGACCCGGATCCACCTCACCTGCTCGGCACCCAAACGGAACTCGGCGTGCAAGTCATCAACGGGCTGTTCACGGTCAAGCTGAATGACAACAGCGAGTTCGGCCCGATCGCCTTCAACGGGGAAGCCCGCTGGCTTCAACTCGACGTGAGTTGCCCGGCGGGGAGTCCCTTCGTCACGATGGCGCCCCGCCAGGAGGTGGCGCCGACCCCCTACGCCCTGCAGACACGGGGCCTGTACGTCGACGACGAGGGCTACGTCGGCATGGGGACGACGAGTCCGGAGCAATCGCTGGATGTTCGCGGCGTCATTCTGTCCCAGGCCGATAGCGGAAACAACAGCAACTTCGGGATGAAAAAGGAGGGCGAAGAATCGCCGACGAATGTCGCGTTCTATCTGTCCCACCGTGAGAACGGCACGGAGGCATGGATGTTCGGGTATGACGGCGAGAACTTCGACCTATTCCAAGCCTGGGACGCGGCCAACGACCAGGTTCGGTTCCCCGCGAACGGCGACACACTTGTCGCGGATCTGGCATCCGGCAACGTCGGCATCGGGACGGCCGCCCCGGCGCATCCGCTCCACGTCTCCGGCGACGATTCGACCACGATCTGGGGTGAAAACACAGCCGCATCCGGCGTCGTCAACGCTGTGCTTGGGACGACCAGCAGTCCCGGGGGACGGGGCGTACTCGGAAACGCAACCGCCACCTCCGGGAACACGTACGGCGTGTATGCGCAGACATACAGCGATAGCGGCATCGGCGTACTTGGCATCTCCCGCGCCGAATCCGGCGTCAACTATGGCGTGAAGGGTCACACGACCAGCGCGGACGGTTTTGCCGGGTATTTCACGGGCGGGGAGAACTACTTCCAAGGCAACGTCGGAATCGGGACGGACAGTCCACACGGTACGCTCCATCTCCGGGGCGACAGTTGGACAGCGTTGGACATCGAGGCTGCGACGAATGATCCGTTGATACGACTCACCCACGACATCACCGATCTCACCCAGGATTGGACGCTGCGGATGAACAGCAATGATTCCGACAAGTTCAACCTCCGATATGGTCTGGACACGCACTTGACCGTTGAGACCGATGGCAACGTCGGCATCGGCACGACAAGTCCCGCAGATGCACTGCACGTGGCTGGGGGAGGTATCAGAATTGGCTCGTCCGCAGGCTCCATTCGGGAAAACTGGTGGGAGTTTGGTTTGGATGATGGAGCAATCGGAACCGGAATAGACTTTCATGCCGGTCCTACCCAACCTGACTTTGCGGCAAGAATCTTTCGACGGCCCGGAGACAATGCAGAGTTTCAATTCGTAAACAAGGGTACGGGGCCGATGCGTTTCTACACTGATAATCAACACGCTGTTACAATAGACAGCGCGGGACGCGTCGGCATCGGCACAGCTAACCCGCAGGAGAAACTGCACGTGCAAGGTGGGACGCAAGCGACGCCAGGCGGCGGTGGCTTCCTCGTGCTCGGGTCAACCGTAGGAAGCAACGTCTCCGTGGACAATAACGAAATCATGGCCCGCAACAACGGTGCAACCGCACCCCTCTTCCTGAACAGAAACGGCGGCAACGTGGGCATCGGGACGGGCAGTCCGTCCGCAGGTCTGCAAGTTCAAACTGGAGGGATCGCACTGGGACACAGTCGGCCGGAAGACATGTGGAACGATGGCGTCCTGATCCTTGGCTCGTCGACTCATCTCGGCACGATGGGCTCTCATCGGGCAGGGTTGTCATGGAACGGTTACCGCCCTGCAACCCCGCCCGGCTCTTGGACCGTTGAGGGGGTGAACGGTTTTACGAAATCGGGACAGATCGCTATTGGAGATGACGGGATTCGCTTTGGGATGATGAACTACGGGAGCGTCGGCAACTTCCCGCAAACTCCATCAACCCGGATGTTGATTGCACCGAACGGCAACGTCGGCATCGGGACGGCGACCCCGGCCTGGAACTTGGACATCCACGGCAACCGCTCGGTCGCTCGCCTCAGGACAAACGACCATACGTCCGGTTCCGTGCTCCGACTGCAGAATGTGACGTCCTCACCATGGCTCCTCGGAGCGATCAACTTCGAGGACGCGACGGGCACGCCGGGGCAGGTTGCGTACGCCGCGACGGGTGAGATGTGGTTCAGAGCCAACGACTCCGTACGCATGCACATCGCCTCCGACGGCAACGTCGGCATCGGAACGAACGACCCCCAAACACTGCTTGCACTCAGGGGTCCAAGCGGCGTGAGCGACGTCGGGATCACGCAGGGACAAGTTGGGGGGGAAAGCACGATGGAACTGACGACGGCCGACGGATCCGACGACGACGGGGACGGGGCACTGGATCAGGCGACGCGTCTGCTGCTTCGCGGCGGCCAGGACGACGCGGACATCGAGTTCTACTCCGGACCGCGCGAGTCCGAAGCCCAGACCATGATCATCAAAAGCAACGGCAACGTCGGCATCGGAACGACCAACCCGCAGGCAGCGCTCCATGTGAAGGGTAACCAGGGAGTGCTGGCGCTCGAAGGCACGGACCACGCATTTATCAACTGGTATCCCGACGGTGTTGCCGACGGTCGCAAAGGTTGGATGGGGTGGCGAATCGCCAACACGGACGACTTCACCATCCGGAACGAGACTCCCGGCGGCGACATCGTACTAGACACCAGCGGCAATGTACGTGTCCGCGTGCTGGAGATCGTGGGCGCCGACGTGGCCGAGAGATTCCCGGTCACCGAGGAGGTCCGCCCGGGCATGGTGGTGGCCATCGATCCGGAACATCCGGGCGAACTCTGTCTGGGGCGAGGCGCCTACAACCGGCGGGTGGCCGGCGTGGTGAGCGGGGCCAACGGGTTGTCCGTGGGGGCCATCCTGGGCAACCTGCCCGGCCACGAGGATGCTCCTGCGATCGCCCTCAGCGGCCGCCTGTGGGTCTACTGTGACGCGAGCGGTCAATCGATCGAGCCCGGGGACTTGCTGACCACCTCCGAAACTCCCGGCCATGCGATGAAGGTCGCCGATCACACGAGAGCCCAAGGGGCGATCATCGGCAAGGCGATGACCAAGCTCGAACAAGGTGAGACCGGCCTGGTCCTCGTGCTCGTGAGTCTTCAGTAGGCCATTTTGGAAAGGAGGTCACTGATATGAACATCCGAATCGTCAGCGTTGCGTGCCTCATCACAATGGGCGGCGGTCCGTGGGCCGTCGCGCAGAATGCAATCGACATTGACCAAGTCAACGACGCCTTCGGACTCACGAACAGCGTGTTGACGGACGTGCGCGTCACTGGAGATACAGACGTTGAACGTACTCTGGAGACCCGAATCGACGATGAACCCGTCACGCTCTTCCTGATGCCGTACTGCTTGCGTACGGACGACTTCGAGGTGATCGTACAGGACGCTACGGGAGCACTCGTCACACTGGACACGCCGCCGCCCTCGAAAACGGTCCGAGGCACCGTCATTGAATGGCCCGGTAGTTATGTCGTCGGCTCCTTGCGCGGAGGCCGTCTGACCGCGCATATCCAGGCGCCAAACGACCGGAACTGGTATCTCGAACCCCTCGCGGGACGCGTCGACGGCGCGCGGGCGGAAACGCATGTAGCTTATCGCCCGCAGGACGTCATACCCCTTGACAACTTCTGCGGGACTGAGGACCACGGCCAGCAACAAAACGATGCGCACGCCCCGCCAAACCCCGAAGGTCGAATCTCCGACGATCCCGCTTCGTTCAGTACCGGCACCTGGCAGGCGACGGAGATCTCGTTTGACTCGGATGTACAGTTCTATACTGCCAGCGGCAGCTCGGTCGCGGGCACGGTGGACGCCATCGAGGAGATCATGGTCGGGGTGGACGACATCTACCGCAACGACGTCGGGATCAGCTATGTGCTCAACCGCATCGTGGTCCGCACGGCGGAGCCGGACCCGTACAACTCATCCGACTCGCAAACGCTGTTGGCCCAGTTCCGCAACGTATGGGAAGGACCCCTTGCGGGGCAGGAGCGAGACGTGGCCCACCTCATGACAGGACGTGATCTTGCCGGCTCCATAATTGGACGCGCCTACATCGGGCAAGTATGCGCGCGGCGCGGAACGATCTGCGCGGTCATCGGCAATGGGCCGGACTGCGGCGGCTACGGCCTGTCCCAGCGGATCACGAGCGGATTCCCAAACCAGGTCGGACTCGTAGCCCATGAGCTCGGGCACAACTGGAACGCCCCACATTGCGCCGAACTCGACGGGGGCGGCAACTGTCCATCGGTGTTTCCGATGGACTGCTACATCATGTGTGCATGCCTCGGGGGATGCGCTGCCGACGTGACTCAATTCGGCCCGATCGCCTTCGCGTTCATTACCAATTTCCGAGATGGGTCGAACTGTCTGGACGCTTCCTTGAGCGTCACCTATGTGGATGACTCCTTCAACGGACCGGATGAGAACGGCTCGATGCCTTGGCCGTATAACACGTTTCGCGAGGGCGTCTGGGCAACAAACCCGGAGGGTCGGGTCATCTTCTTCCCTGGTGTGTACGACGCAGATCGAACCACGACGATCCTGAATCGACCGTTGTTCCTCGAGGCCACCGCCGCCACCGGCAGCGCGCGGATCGGGCAATGACGGGCATCAAGGCGCGCGGCGAAGTCAACGGTTCCTCGACTGAGAGGGCCCACGCCGCAACGATCGCAGTAGGCGGACGACTGGCAAAATGAGTTTGACCCAGCCGGAGACGGACAATGAACCATGGAAGACAGACAGAAGTGGGAACGGTGATGTTACTCGCGGGGATTTCAGTCGCTGCGACGCTCGCCGACGATTTCGAAGTTGTGCGACATGCAATCAACGGCGGCGGCGTAACGCACGCCGCCGGCGGTGATTTCGAGTTATCCTGCACGATCGGACAAGCCGACGCAGGCGTCATGATGACGGGCGGTGGATTCGAAGTCACCGGCGGTTTCTGGTTTCGAGTTGTCACAGGCGATTCGAACGGAGATGGCAATGTCGACCTGTTCGATTACGAGCAGTTCGTCGATTGTGTCAACGGCCCTGGTGGAGATCCGCTGCCCCCGGAATGTGCGAATCTGGACGCTGATGCGGATGGCGACATCGACCTCGTAGACTGGGGCGAGTTCCAGAGAGCGTTCACCGGAGGATAGCCCTCTCGGTATCAGTCCCGTGGCCACGCGCCGAACCCGGAGGCGGTCCCGCCGTTCGGGTGGGTCGGGTGTTTTGATTCTCTTAGCGGAGCATGGATATGAAAACTTCTGGATTTCCAGTCTTGATGCTGGGTGGCGCGGTGGTGTTGCTGATGTGCGGTGCTACTGCGAACGCCGAGGATGTGAGTTCGGCGTTTGTGTACCACGGGTCGCTTATCGACGACGGGACGGCCGTTACGGGGGACTGCGACTTGGTGTTCACTTTGTGGGACGCGGCGAGTGGGCCTGGGGACACGCAGATCGGCTTGACGCTGGTGTTTGACAGCAGCACGACGCCGATCGCGTTGGATGGCGGCACGTTCACCGTGTCGTTGGACTTCGGCCCCGGCGCGTTCAACGGCGAGGCGCGTTGGCTTCAGATTGACGTGTGTTGCTTGTCGCCGTGCAGCCCGGGGTACACGATGCTGGACCCGCGGCAGCAGTTGAAGGCTGCGCCGCATGCAGTGCGCGCGGTAGAGGGTGTGGGCCCGCCGAATGCGATAAACGTCGATGCTGCGACGGGGAAGGTCGGAATCGGAACCGGGGCTCCGAGTAAGGAGTTGGACGTCGTGGGCGACGTTCAAGCCAGCGGCACGATCGCCAGCGGCGGTTCCGTCAGCTTAGACGGGACCACCCACACGATTAGCTCGAACGCTGACCTGGAGATGCACGTCAGCAGCGGACGGGCCCTGCGTATCGAGCCCGACCTCAACAGCCCCAACCTCATCGGCGGCTACAGCGGCAACAGCGTGCTACCGGGCACAGTCGGCGCCACGGTCGCCGGAGGCGGACAGAGCACCAACACCAACCAGGTCACCGACGACTACGGAACGATCAGCGGCGGCTACGGCAACCAAGCAGGCGACAACGCCGGCACGACCTCGGATAAGATGCACGCCACGGTCGGTGGGGGGCGCCAGAACAAGGCAAGTCACTGGTACACCACCGTGGGCGGTGGCCAAGTCAACAACGCCAGTGGACCCTACGCGACCGTCGGCGGTGGTTATGGCAACACGGCCAGCAACTCCAATACGACTGTCGCTGGAGGTTCCACGAACACGGCCAGCAGTTCGGCCAGCACGATTGGAGGAGGCGAGATCAACAGCGCCGTCGGCTATGGTGTTGTCGTCGCCGGAGGCTGGCAGAATACAGCGGGAGGCTCCCTCGCGTCCATCGGCGGCGGCCACGCGAACTCCACCGGCGGCAGCAGGGCCACCGTCCCCGGGGGCCAATCGAACACGGCAAACGGCGACTACAGCTTCGCCGCCGGGCGGCGGGCCAAGGCCAACAATCAGGGCGCTTTCGTCTGGGGTGACTCCACCGATGCGGATTTCACCTCCACCGGTCTCGACCAGTTCCTGATCCGCGCGGGCGGTGGCGTCGGCATCGGGACGAACACGCCGGCCGAACAACTTGACGTTGCGGGCAACATCCACGCCAGCGGAACGATCGCCAGCGGCAATTCCATCACCATAGACGGGACCCCCGGCAGCGAGAACATCGCCTCCAGCGCTGCCCTGGAGTTGCACACCAGCGACGGCCGCACCCTGCGTCTCGAGCCGGCTGCAACCGGGACATTGGTCAGCCCCAATCTCATCGGCGGCTCCGACCTGAACAGTGTGACCGTCGGCGTAATCGGCGCGACGATCGCAGGCGGGGGACGCAACGACTCGGCTGACATCTATGATTCTCCTAACCGGGTCACCGACGACTTCGGCGCGATAGGCGGCGGCCTCGGCAATCAAGCCGGTGATGACGACGAAATCACCACCAACGCGTACTTCGCCGTCGTTGGCGGGGGTCAAAGCAACACGGCAAGCGGCAGCCGGGCAACAGCCGGCGGGGGTTCTTCCAACACGGCGAGTGGCAGCTGGGCCACGGTTGGCGGCGGATGGAACAACGAGGCCAGCGATTCCGTTGCCGCAAGATCGCTATCCTCCGCCGAACACGTTGCCGCACGCCTCATTGGAATAACCGGACTCACCACCGCTCGTGTTCTCTGCGGTAACTACGTAACAGTAGAACCCCGGCGGCGGGAATTCCTCAAACTGCGACGCCGTCAGAAGCGTTGCGACCTGCGTGTACGGTCCGCCGGAGGCTGACGATCGATTAACATTGTAACCAGAGAGGTTCGGCTCCGTGTTCGGCTCCCACGCCAACGCGGTCCTCTCGCCGATCTCACTCACCAGGCCAATGGGAGCGGCGGGCGGAGGCGGCCCGCAATACGCGGGTGTGCAGGCACCAGCCTGGCAGGTATCGCCGAAACACGTGTCGCCATCGTCGCAGGCGGTTCCGTCGAATACCGGTTCGGCCACGCAAGCGTCCACAAAATCGTCACAGACACCGACGTTGCACTGATCTGAAGCACCCGTGCAGTCCGGAGCTGTACCGGCCTGGCAGTCGAACGTCGCATCGCACGTCTCCATGCCGTCGCAGAACAGGCCGTTGTCACACGCGGCATCATTCGCGACGCTGCCGCACGACGTCGTGGCTTCGCTGCACGTGTCGGTCGTACAGCCGACGCCGTCATCGCAATCTACAGCCGCCCCAGCCTGGCAACCAAGCAAGGCGTCGCAGACTTCAACGCCGTCACAGTAGAGACCGTTGGCACAAACCGCATCATTGAGTGCATGATCGCAAACGTCCAACGTCTCGTCGCACGAATCCACCGTGCAGGCCACGCCGTCGTTGCAGTCGACCGTCGCGCCCGCCTGGCACCCGAGAATCGCGTCGCACGTCTCCGTGCCGTCGCAGAACAATCCGTTGTCACACGCCGTATTGCTGGGCGTGTGCTCGCACGAATCGGTCAGCGCGTTGCACGTGTCGAGCGTGCAGGCGACCCCATCGTCACAGTCGGTGTCGAAGACGCAACCGACACAAGTACCGCTCGTCTCGTCACAGAGCTGTCCGGGGCAGGGATCGCTGGCCAGTATGCAGCCTGCGTTGGGGTCGCACGTCTCGGCCCCATCGCAAAACAGGCCGTTGTCGCAGGCCGCGTTGTCCGCCGTGTTCACGCAACCGAGCGCCTCGGTACACGTGTCCGCCGTGCACGCAACCAGGTCGTCACAGCCCTCCGGCACACCCGCTTGGCAACCGAGAAGCACATCGCACGTCTCGATTCCATCGCAGAACAGACCGTT
>JAJDDR010000090.1 GCA_029260255.1 Phycisphaerae bacterium | reverse complement strand
CATTACGCTCCTCCAGCCGAAGGATCACCGCGATCAATTCAGCGTTCGTGCATGCGTCCAGTGCCTTCATGTACCCCATCATCGGGCGTCGACGCGATTCTACTCCAGAATTGAACAGAAAACCCGTGAACGGTTACCCTTATCCTTAGCGACCCGCCGCTCGAACGCGCGGGGTCGCATTCGGCGGCTTCCCGCGCCGACCGTAACGGCCTGTCCATCGGCAGGAGACAAACACATTACAATGCGCTGTAGCCTCTTCGAGAATGGACCGGTGGCGGCGATGGACTTGGGTGACTCGTACAGGCGGCTAGGGCTGGTCGATGGGCAACTTGCTGGCGTCGATGATGGCGGGAAGGGTGTTGTCTCTGTTGGACCAGACGGCGGGTCGCACGATACGCACGCGTGTCGTGCCGTCGATCTTTGTTGCGCAGAGGATTCGCATGAACAGCTTGTGTTTGTCCTCAGTGACCCAGTGTGCGCTACGTCGCCCGCCGCGTCCCGGCACGCGAGCTTGAGGGACGATCTTGATCCTCGTTACGCCGTGGCAATCGCGGAGGAAGAAATCGTGCGGCCCGCGCGTACTCCCCTTTTGGGGGCGGCAGGTCAGGATCGTCGTGGACAGGAAATATGGCCCACCAATGTCGGCTCGGTGACGCAGCTTCCGGTAGAGGCCATCGAGCCATTCGGTGAAGTGTTCGGCTATCGAGCTACGCAGTCTGTACCTGGCTCGTCGCGCACGCTCGCGGCGCTCCGCCGCCTCGACGTATAACCTCCGTGCGCGGTCGGCCTCGGCTCGGCTCGCCCACACATGTCCCTGCGCGCCCACGATCCGCAAAACCATCTCAGGAATCGTACTGTAGAGCGTGTCTCGTATCTGCGGGTCGGCTAGGTCTTTACTGTCGCCCGATGCTCTATCGTACAGGGCGCGCACCGCCTCCTCCGTGAGGTCGAGCGACTTGTGCTTGTCCAGGACCAGCGCGCGAACGAGACGTCTCTCGCGGCACCGCCGCTCGCCCTCGCCAAGTGGTTTCGTGCAGAGTTTCGTCAGCGTCCAGTCGCCGTAGTCGAAAACGTCCACCTCGGTCGAAGGATTCTCGCAGTCCCGGCGGCCGTTGCCGGTCGTCGAGACACGCAGCTTCCTCGACACGGGCGGCAGACGTCTCGCCTCTCTCAGCGCCGTTCTCCACTTCGCGGGTGTGTTGTAACTGGCAACTCGATCAAAGCAGTTCCACACTGAAAGCCCCCCGAACCTCCGTTTGCCGACTACGGCGGACACATGATCCCGCACCCGCTGATGCCGACCGGGCAAGCGAAGCCAACCGCCTCCGCAGTTCTCCTTGTGTGTGGGACCGTTGTGAATCGCCGCCTGGGGGTAGGCGTCGATCTTCGGCTCGCTCACCTCCGCCGGCCAGACTTTCGCCCCGACGGCGCGAACCCGGTGAACCATGAGATGGGCTTCGGTCGAGTCAGCGGGCTTGGCGAGCGGTACCCAGATGTGCCATCCGCCCCCGCCGCTGTCCTCGACAACGCACCTGAGACCGAGCTTGTTCCGGACGAATTGGAATATCGCGTCGCGTGCGGCCTTCGTGACCTTCTCCGGGATTCGGCTGCCATGGTTGTCGATGTCCCAGGCGATCCACTTGCACGTGTTCTCGGTTGAGATGCAATGGACGCCGAGCGGCATGCCCTTGTTCAAGGTGAACATCTGGCGGATGTGGCGTTTGAGGTCGGTCCTGCTCAGCATCCTCCTCTTGCCCGCCTTCTTGGCTTTGGCCACCTCGGTCTGACTCGGCGCGGTGCCGTTCACAACCTTGCCATCCTTGATCCAGTGGACACCCCACCTGTCGGAGCGGTTGACGAGCCGATGCATGATGATACGTGCTGCCCTGTCGATCTCGTCGTTGGGTGGACGTGTCCGCTTGGTCGCCATGATGGGGATATCGGCTGACTGAAAGCGCGCATGGAGAACAAAGCCTGTTCCAATAGCCCCCCAATCGCCAAAGAGCGGCCACCCCTATGCGCGCTTTGCGTTTCCATTCTTTGGCTGAAAGCGCGCATGGAGAACAGTAGCTGATTCAGCAAGGGATGCCCCAACGCCCGAAAACAGGTGCCCCTATGCGCGCTTTCGGCGCTCGGGCGTTTCCGCAAGCCGGTGGCCCCCTAACGGGCTGTCGCCGCGTCGGACGGCCTCCGTTCACGTGTCGTCGTCCACCGCGCTCGAACCAATCTCGCGTACCGAAAAGGACGACGATAGAATAGTAGGAAGGCGGTGGCGGTTGCCGTCGGAGAGCGGACACGAAGGATGGCGGGGGCAGGCGATCATGGCGAACGAGACGGCGGACACGTGCGAGTGCGGCAAGGATCTGGCGGTGTGGGAACTCGGTCAATGCGATGCGTGCGCAAGGGAAGAGGTGGCCAGAAGGGCAAGGGCCGGGGTCGAAGCCGTGCAGAAGTACCGCCGCGACGGCGAGACGGACAGAGAGCTCATGATCCGGCTGGAGACTCAATGCCCGAAGTGCCACGCCACGCTGGACGGCCCGGACGATCTGCCAGCGAAACTGGGATGCCCCGCTTGCGCATGGACGAACCCCTACACCCTGCGCGATTCGCTGGTGACCGGCGGCGTGAACGTGACGTGGGTCCATGTCCGCGACAGGGTGACCGCGCTCGTGGGGCGCGGCATGGAGCTGGAGGACGCAGTGCGTAGCGTCACGACCGACCTGGACGCGGCGCGGGCCGGACTTCAGCACTTCTTGCGCGGAACCGAAGCGTCCGGCAACACGGCCTAAAGCTCCGGAACCCGCCGACGCAGGGGCCGTCCTTCGGTACGGCTAGACGTGATCATGCCGAAGGATGCGATGGAGCGCCAGTGTGATCGAACCTGGATAACAAGGAGGACGGATATGACAGTGGCCGAGCTAAAACGGGAGCTGGACAAGTACGGCGACGACTACGTTGTTTACATCGCCGTAGGCACGAACGAGAACCCAGTCGAGCTGGACGTGGATGCGGTGGTCCGCGGCCTGTGGGGTCCGGAGAGCGAGAGCGACCCCGCCGTCCGTGGCGTCGCACTGGTGGCCGGTGGGCCGGCGGACCGTGGATAGCATTCAGCCGAGTA
>JAJDDR010000089.1 GCA_029260255.1 Phycisphaerae bacterium | reverse complement strand
AGACGCCCGAATCGTGTGCTGCGCGTCCCACGGGTCGGTGATTTCGATGAATGCCCAGCGGCCCCAGGTGCCGGCGTTGTTGACGGCCGGTATCCAAAGTGTGCGGGCGGTCGTGACCTTGGCCTGCTTGAGCTTGCCCTGCTTGCCGTCCTTCTTTCCGGTGACCTCAACGATCAGATTCAGCGGGTCGTCCTTACCGCGGCCATCGTCAAGTCGCACGATGAAGTCGGGCATGTAGTTCTTGTGGTCGCCGTTGACGGTGAACGGAATCAGGAAGTGGAGGTTGTGGTTCTTCACGTAGCAGAGAACCTCGTCCATATCCTCCAGCGCCTCGGCCATCTTCTGTTCCCAAGATTCGGTGTCGGCGACCACGTGCGAGATGTGGCATTTCTCGGGGTCGGTCCTGTAGACGGGCCGCGTCGTGTCGAAGTCCACGTAGCGGGTTGATCCGATCGTGTCGTAGGGCTTGGGAATCGGTAGCAACAACGGCTCGCCATCAGGACCTACCCCATCCTTTGGAATCGAGTTGTAGATGCGATCGGCTGCGTCGTGTGCGTTTTCGACGAGCAGTAGCAATTGCGGGAAAGTGTTGTCCTTGAGGATCAGACATTCATCCAGCCAGCGCCGCGTGATCGCCAGTAAGTCGGGGAAGAGCCACGGTTTGACGTTCTGGTCGCTGTCGCGGAAGTAATGCTCCAAGATGCGCTTCGCCACCATGAACGCCACTTCCTGCTTGCGATGCTTCTTGAGATCGTCGAGCGTGTGGATGCTCGACTCTCCGACGATCGGGGCGTTCTCCACCTTGGTCGGGATACTGGCCGTGGTCAGCGCGAGCTTGGAATCGTCGGTGAAGCTCGCCGTGAGCCGCTCGGCCGACAATTCGTAGCGGTAGCCGTCGATGCGCGGAAACGTGATCTCGCACTCGATGCGTTCCTCCAGTGCGCGGACGCGCGTCGGGGTCGGGCCGGGCTTCGGGTTGGATGAACCCGCCGAGGGGATGAACGAGAACGGCACACCGTAGACCTCCGCGTACTCCACCGGAAACGCATCGAACTCGACGGTCCTGCCATTGACCTTGCACTCCTGCGGTTCGGCGTTGTAGCTCATGCGTCGCAGGCCGCGGCCGACCACCTGCTCGCAGAGGAGTTGAGTCCCGAACGCGCGGACGCCGAGGATGTGCGTCACGGTGTTGGCGTCCCATCCCTCGGTGAGCATCGAGACGGAAACGACGCACCTGATGTTCTCGCCGAGCTTGGCCGGTTTGCCGACGGTGTTGAGAACTTCGCGTAGCAAATCTTCATCCGTGAGTTTGTCGGGGTCACGGTCCGGAAAGCGCCGTCGGTACTCGTGCTTGAAATCGTCGATCTCCCGCGCGGCGATCTGTTTAAAGTCCTTGCTCATGGCCTCGCCGGATTCCAATTGTTCGGAATCGATGAGGATGGTGTTCGGTCGATCTGAGAAGCGGTTTCCGGTCGGTCCCTGCTCGACGTTGCTGAAGATCGGGAGCTTGCCTGGAACGGCGACCGTGCTGCCGTCGGGGAGATCTTTCTCCCACCCGGCGATGTGATCGTAGACCATCTTCGAGACGTTGCAGTTGTTGCAGACAACGATGAACACCGGCGGCGTCAGGCCGTTCGCCTGCGCTTCGTCATTGTCGAGCCATCGCTGATACGATTTCGCGTAGTTGGCGTAGAGGCTCTGAAGAGCGCCTTCGAGGGCAACAGGCAAGCTGGGTTCGCCGGAGATAGCCTGCGTCTTGCGACCCCTCTTGGGCAGGTCATCTCGAATGCGGAGCCAGAGATCGCGGTATGTGGGCTGCTCGCCGTCCATGGTGTTGTCGGCGACTGGCACACGTGGCACCTTCACGATGCCGCTTTCGATGGCGTCGATGAGCGAGAAATCTGAGACGACCCACGGAAACAGGTGGCCCTCGCCGTAGCCGGAACCGCGAAGAAAGAATGGCGTGGCCGAAAGATCGTGGACCGTCTTGATTCCGATCTTGCGCTGGATGGCTTCAAGGCCGCTGATCCAGATTCTTGCGTCCTTGTTGCGCGTCTCCGCCTCCTTGCGCTCGTCACCCGTGAGTTTCTCATCCTCGTGGCCGACCCGGCGGCGGTAGCAGTGGTGGGCTTCGTCGTTGATGACGATGATGTTCTTCTTCGTGCCAAGGCCACGGCTGACGCGGCGGACCATTTCCCCCTCGGTCTCCGTGAACGCAGACGCCTCGCCCTGGTCATTGTTGTTGAGAATCTCCTTCGTGAGCTTGCCCGCCTTCACGTTCTCACGTCGCTTGAAGGCGTGGAAATTGGTGATGACGATTTTGGCATGGCCGATCTGCCCCATGAGATCGGAAGGGACGATTTCCATCGCGCGGTAGTAGTTGCCCGGGTCGCTTGGGAGAAGCACGCGGAGTCGATCGCGGATGGTGATGCCCGGCGTGACGATGAGGAAGGTGTCCGTGAAGCGCGTGTCTCTTGGGTTGGCAATCTTGTTCAGCGTGTGCCACGCGATGAACATGGCCATCACCAGCGTCTTGCCGCTGCCGGTCGCCATCTTCGAGGCGATACGAAGCAGGCCGGGGTTCGCGTCTTCGTTGAAGCGCCGGAGGTCGTTCTCGATCCAGGTGTGGCCGTACTTCTTGGCGACCTCGGTGATGTAGATGATGGTTTCGAGGGCCTCGATCTGGCAGAAGAACAACCGACGCGCGCGGTCGTCGCGCCGCCAATGGTCAAGGAGGCGGGCTGAGGGACGGGTCAGGTCGTCGGTGTACCGGCCCTCGCGCCAAGTCCTGATGCACTGGCGGATGGCGTTGACGGTGACGTTTTCCTCGATCCGATCCTCGGTCCAGCCGTCGAAGGTCTGCTGCTGGTCCTTGCCCTTCTTCCGGGGCTTTGGGATCGGGATGAAGTAGCAACTGATCCGCCGGGAGTCCTCGATCTGGTCCGTGATCCCCTCGTCGTCGAACCGGAAGTGGCGGCCCGGCTCCGCGAACGGCGAGTTCAGGATCGGGTTCTCGATGACTGTTTGGCTCATTCTCGCTCCAGCGTCGGTTTGGCGGACCAAGACCAATCGAGATACGGCACGGACGCGAAACTGCATAATCCACGAAGGACTATGGTGCATCAAGACGCGCGTGATTGCAAAGGTCCGCTTCACGACCAGGGATGTAGTCAACGTGCAGCGCCCGGACCGACCCGTCCGGGGCGATCTTGGCCCCCAGCACAACTTCGGCGACCGTCAAGGTGTCGACCGCCGCAGATGCGTCGGCGCGTTCAGATCGCAATCGCGGCGGTATGCATATTCGGGTGCCAGACGCACAGAATCGAACGCTGTGCGACGCAACGCCGTCCGGTGGTGTTCTTGGGTCAACGTGGGACGATGCCCTTGGGGAAGCCCTTGGGCTGCCAGTTGGTCTTGCTCACCCACACGGTGGTCATGGTCAACGCCCCGTTTCGGGTTCGTCGCCCCCGGCCACCCGGACCATCGCCAGGATGCCCGCGCGGACGGCGTTGGGCAGGTCCGCCCACGCCGCCACGACGGCCGCAAGATCGGGGTCGTTCTCAGTCAAACTGTCGGGGTTACTGGCGGGGGACTCCTGCGTGTCGTCGTAAACCGTTGCAGCTTCGGGGGCTATGGAATCGAGCATCGGCCTTTTAAGCCGCTGGTCGCAGGTTCGAGTCCTGCCGCCCTCAGTTGTGACATAGTCTTGACACTCGCGGAATCACGTTGACCTACGTTGAACGCCTGCACCGGGTTGCGATCGGCGCTGCGCTCGGGATGACCTGGCATGCCCTCCGCGAGTCCCTAGACGACCCGCTCGACTTCCACGCGCAAAGACGCAGTCGATGCTTCGTCCAACTCGTAGCGCACCCGTTGCCACGGCTTGTTGATGTTCAACAGTTTGCCCAGGTCGATCGGCGTACCGATCAGCACGAGGTCGCAGTCGGCCGCGTTGATGGTGGCTTCGAGCTCGGACATCTGCTTGTCGCCGTAACCCATCGCCGGGAGAATCTCGCTGATGTGCGTGTACTTGTCGAATGTGTCCTTGATCGACCCGACCGCGATTGGGCGAGGATCGACGAACGATGCCGCTCCGTGCCTTCGGGCGGCCACGTGCCCGGCGCCGATCTTCATCTCGCCGTGCGTCAGCGTCGGTCCATCTTCGACCACCAGAACGCGCTTGCCCTTGATGGCGGCGGGATCGTCTACCGTCACGGGTGACTCCGCCTTGATGATCCGCGCGTTCGGGCTCATGGCGCGGATGTTGGCTTCGACCGTTGCGACGTCCTCCGGCTGCGCCGTCCCGACCTTGTTGATCACGACAACGTCGGCCATTCGGGCGTTGGTCTCGCCCGGATAGTAGCGCATCTCATGCCCCGGTCGATGCGGGTCGGCCACCACAATGAGCAGATCCGGTTTGTAGAACGCCATGTCGTTGTTGCCGCCATCCCAGAGTATGACGTCGGCTTCCTTCTCCGCTTCGTTCAGGATGCGTTGGTAGTCGACCCCCGCGAAGATAACATTGCCCATCGCGACGTGAGGCTCGTACTCCTCGCGTTCCTCGATCGTACACTGATGCTTGTCCATGTCTTCCAAGACCGCGAAACGCTGGCATATCTGCTTGCTGAGATCGCCATAGGGCATGGGATGCCGGATCGCGGCCACACGCTTGCCCATCGACTTGAGAATCTCGGTCACGCGCCGCGACGTCTGACTCTTGCCGCAACCGGTTCGCACCGCGCAGACGGCGATAACCGGCTTGGACGACTTGATCATCGACGACTGCCAGCCCAGCATGCGGAAATCCGCGCCGGCCGCGTTGACGATCGCGGCCTTGTGCATCACCTCTTCGTGCGGCAGGTCGGAGTACGCCATCGAGCACTCCCGCACGCCGTGGCTCTTGATCAATTCGACCAACTTCTCCTCGGCGTGGATCGGCACGCCTTCAGGATAGCGCTCGCCGGCCAACTCCGGCGGGTAGACCCGGCCGTCGATGTCGGGGATCTGCGCGGCAGTAAACGCAACCACTTCGTAGCGCGGGTCGTCTCTGTAGTAAACATTGAAGTCGTGAAAGTCTCGCCCCGCAGCCCCGATGATGATGACCTTGACAGGTTTGTCGTGTCCCATAAGTCGTTCGCTCCTAGTTTTTGCGTTCACGTGCCGCTCCTATGCAGAGACCAAACCGCCACGACGGCGCATCTCCGTCGAGTCCTCCGGAGCACCCTCGGGTCGCCGTCCACGGGTTCAGCCCTTCTTGTCTTTGGATTCGCCTTTGCCGGGTCCGTCACCGCGCACCTGCCACACGCCGCTCGCATCGCGCGTGACACGATATGCCATGTCCTTCTTTTCGGGATTCATGCGCACAACGAACCGCCCGGCGTCAGTCATCGGTAGGATGTCGGCCCATGTTGCCGGACGCCCCTTGTAGTCGACCCAGTCCGCCCAGAATGTGGGGTGGGGCACCTCTCGGACCCAAGTCACGTTGCCGTCAAGCTCGAATACCGCCAGGCCCGTTGCCGGCGGTCCCGTCGCGCAGCCCGCCCAGTGAACCAGCGCGAGCGGCGTCCCCGGAATCGACGCCGCGTCGATGACATAGCCGCACTGGTCCCCGGTTTGCAGTAGCTCTCTGGGGTAGAACTTTGCGACGGATTCTCCGTCGGCTAGATCGTATACCCACCATGCCTCGGCCTTTGCCTCGGTGATACGGAACACGACGCGCTTGCCCATCGTGTCATGGAGGATCCCGCTGCCCATCGGTCGGGTCAGGGCGGGAAGATACTCGTGTCGCTTGCGCGCTATCGTATCGTTAACCAAGTACTTGCCGTCTGTTCCGAGCACTACAAGGTGAAACTCACCGAGACCATACAGCCCCTGTGGGTACGCATACCCGCAGACCTTGCCGTCATCCGTCACGACGATGTCCCACAGTGACAGCGGCTTCTCGTCCCGCCAGAGGTCCTTGCCGTCCTTGCTCACTCGGTACCTGGCGCTGCCGCCGCCGAGCTTGTCGCTCGGTTGATACTGGAGAACGTACTCGCCCGACGGCGACTTGATTCGCTTGGGTATCAGCACCTCGTGATCGGCCTGACAGTATGCCGCGTCAGACGCCGCACAAAGCACCGCCCCCGCTCCGATCATCGAACGGACCCAAACTTGAATACCGCGACCACGATTCATGTTGCGATCCCGCCTGCTTGGCAGATGTAGCGTCACCCCTTGCGGGTGACGAGATAAACGATAACCACCGGCGCGCACGAGACTCCGCCACGCTCGGGGGACAGGACGCGCTCAGCGCTCACGCCCCGCGCGCCAACCGAGTCTACAGCATCCGCGCAAACCGTTCCAGCGTCTTGACCAGCGCCTGAGTGCCCTCCCGCCCTTCGCCGGCCGCCTGATTCGCGGTGAGCAACTGGTGAACCAGCGCGGTCCCGGGAAGCGGAACGTGCGTATCGAAGGCCGATCGCAGCGCGATACCCAGGTCCTTCTGCTGCAAGTCGATCATGAACATCGGCGCGAAATCGCGACGCTCCATACGCGTGCCGAGGTTGTCGACCGCCCACGAGCCGGCCGCCCCGCTGGAGACAACCTTCAACATCGTAGCCGGGTCGAGCCCGACTCGCTTGGCGAACACCATCGCTTCGCTGACGGCAAGCAGATTCAGACCACAGATGATCTGATTGCAGAGCTTCGTGAGTTGCCCCGCGCCGCTCGGTCCGCAGTGGACGATCGTTTTGCCGACCGCTTCCAGTACCGGTCGAGCACGATCCAACGTCGCGGCTTCACCACCGACCATGATGGCCAGCGTCCCTGCCTCCGCGCCGGTCTTGCCACCGGAGACCGGCGCATCGAGCACCTCGCCGCCGCGATCGAGTGCCTCGGTGTCGATCTTCCGCGCCGTCTCCGGCGCAATGGTGGACATGTCCACCGCAATACTACCGGCCCCCATCCCGGCACAAACACCGTCGTTGCTCAGGTAGACGGCCTCGACGTCCGGCGAATCGGGCACGATTGTGATTACGACGCCCACCCGCTCCGCCACCGCGCGCGGAGTGTCACACCACTGTCCGCCGGCGTCGAGCACGGGCTGGGCCTTCGACTTTGTCCGCGAGTGTACCGAGACTTCGAAGCCCGCTTTGATCAGGTTCAGCGCCATCGGCGCGCCCATGATCCCAGTGCCGATGAGACCGACTCTGGTAATGCTCATTGCAATCGGACCTTTCCCGTCCCGCGTTTCACACGACCCACGATGCGCGGAGACGCGCCTCGATCATCGAGCTTGGCCATCACCCCGTTGGCATAGCGCGGGCGTACCGACAGCACAAACCCGATACCCATGTTGAACACCTTGAACATCTCAGCGCGGCGAACGCCACGCTTCTGGATGAACGGAAACACCGCGGGCGGCTCCCACGATTTCGTGTTGATCGTCGCGTCGCATCGGTCGCCGATCGCGCGGGCCACGTTCTCGTGCAGCCCCCCGCCCGTGACGTGCGCCATCCCCGTAACGACGCGCGTGCGATACGCGCCCAACAGGCCCAGAACCTCACGCACGTAGATCTTCGTCGGCCGCAACACCGCCTCAGCCAGCGTCTCGCCCAGTTCCTCGTAACACGTGTTCAGTTTCAGTTTGTGCGTGCTGATCACCTTCCTGACCAGCGAATACCCGTTCGAGTGTACACCGCTGGACGGCAGGCCGATCAGCACATCGCCCGGGGCGACGTGGCTACCGTCGATCGAGCGACCTTCCTCCACGACTCCCACGGAGAAGCCGGCCAAGTCGAAATCGCCCTTGGCGTAGAGATCCGGCATCTCGGCCGTCTCACCCCCGAGCAGAGCGCAGCCCGCCTGCCGGCAACCATCGGCCACGCCCTCGATCAGCTCAAGCAGCGCGTCTGGCTCGAGCTTGTTGACCGCGAGGTAGTCGAGGAAGAACAGCGGCTCCGCGCCGCAGGCGATCAGGTCATTCACGTTCATCGCGACCAGATCGATCCCCAGCCCGAACAACCGCTTGGCCTTGATGCCGAGAATGACCTTCGTGCCGACCCCGTCCGCACAGCCCACGAGGATGGGGCGCTTGTAGGACTTGCCGCGATCCCCGCCGCCCAGCCGGAACATGCCGGCGAACGCACCCGGAACGCTCTTCACGTTCGGGCCGTATGTGCTCGACATCGCCGTCTGGATGCGCTTCACCCAGCGCGCATTGGCAGCCACCGAAACGCCGCTATCGACATACGAGAGAGTGGTCTTGCCCATGGAATCGCCTCGGGGCACCGGTACCGCGGCGGCGGGTGGTGCTTCACTGGAAGCGATCCCGCCGCCGGGAGACATGCTCACGCCGGTGCGTGGGGATGACGCTTGTATTCGGTAGGACGGGTATTACTCGGACTGCTCGAGAACTCCCCCGAGCACATCCAGAGCCCCAATCCCGGTCATGAACCCAACGTTGTACTCGATGCAGCCAACCCCGTTGAACCCACCGGGATCATACGTGGCGTACGACTGCAACAGACTGGTCGCAAGACCCGCCAGGCAGGCAGGGTCCTGAAGATCGCAGTCAAACGCGAGGTCAACGCCGGCCGTCTCGACGGCCTCTTGGCCATCCTGCGCACCCTGGTCGTAGGTGCGGCAGGTGCCGCATCCCGACGCCAGGCAGAGGGCAGCCACGCTTGCGAGGAGCGGAATCACTGTTTTGTACAGCATCGCGGGCATCTCCTTTGCTCGTTGGGTAATTGGGTTCCAATTACGACTGTGTCACCAAGCCTGTCGATCGTGGAGGCGGCGCGCCGGATGGTCCTACGTGAACATCCTCAACTGCCGCCGCTCCATCGAAAACTTGTCAAACGGCTCATCCACCGGAATGGGGTAGTCGCCGGTAAAACACGCGGTGCAGTACTTCTCACGCGGCATCTTGACACTGTCCAGCATGCCGTCGGCCGAAAGATAGTGCAGCGAATCCACCTCCAGATACTGCCGGATCTCCTCGGTCGAGCGATTGGTCGCAACGAGTTTCTTCTCGTCGGGGAAGTCGATTCCGAAGTAGCACCCGTGCCGGATCGGCGGGCTGGCCACGCGCAGGTGGATCTCCGTCGCGCCCGCCTTGCGCAGCGCACCGATTTTCCCACGCGTCGTCGTCCCACGAACCACCGAATCCTCGACCACGATCAAACGTTTGCCGCGCACCACGTCCCGAATCACACGCAGCTTCACCCGCACCTCGCGCGCCCGCGACGACTGGTCCGGCATGATGAACGAACGCCCGGCGAAGTGGCTTGTGGTGAAGCCGCGTCCGAGCGGAATGCCGCTCTGATGGCTGTACCCGATGGCGGCGCACCGGGCACAGTTCGGCACCGGCACCACGATGTCCGCCTCGACCGGCGCCTCCTTTGCCAGCATCCGCCCCATCCGCTCCCGAACCAGATGCACGTTTTCGCCGAAAATATTGCTCGACGGGTCGGCGAAGTAGATTTGCTCGAATATGCACGCCGCGCCGCGCCCGTCCATATCGCCGCCGAAGCGGCGTGACGTGACACCCTCGTCGTTGATGGTGACGATCTCGCCAGGCTCGACGTCGCGTTCGTATTCCGCGTCGATGATGTCCAAGGCGCACGTTTCCGACGCAACAACCGTTGCGCCGTTCGGCATCTTGCCCAGGCACAAGGGCTTGAATCCCAGCGGATCGCGCGCCGCGATCAGCCGGTCCGGGAACAGAAGCAAGAGCGCATACGCCCCCTGCAGGTGGTTCAACACGTGCACCAACGGATGTTCCTTCTCCTGGTGCGCCGGCTTGGCCAGAAGATGAATGATAACTTCCGTGTCGCTGGTCGTCTGAAAAATGTGACCGTGCGTCTCGTAGTCCGCCCGCAGCTTGGCGGCGTTGATCAGATTGCCGTTGTGCGCGATCGCCACCTGCCCGCCGGCAAACCCGAACATCAACGGCTGGGCGTTCTCATCGCATGCCGATCCCGTCGTCGAGTAACGCACATGGCCGATGGCCACCGGATTCCGAAGCGACTCCAGCCGTCGCTTGTCGAACACCTCGTTGACCAGCCCCAGTTCCGCGACGCGATTGATAGTCTCGCCGTCCGTCGTGCAAATCCCCGCCGATTCCTGCCCCCGGTGCTGTTGCGCGAACAGACCCAGGTGCGCCAGCGCAGCCGCATCCGGATGACCGTAGACGCCGAAAAGCCCGCAATGGTGCTTCACGGACCGGGTTTCTTCGGGATTATCCATACGGAGACTGCACGGTCGCTTCGATGCCTGCCACGCCGGTCGGCAGAACCAACAATCGGAATGCCGCCAGAGTAAAGCCAAACACCTCACGCGTCAACGCGACCGCACGTCTCGGTTTCGACGGGTGTGACCAGCAATTGTGGCATGCGAAGGGTAGGGCGGGTTCCACCCGCCTTCTCGCACCATTGCGGCGGGTAAAACCCGCCCTACTCAATGCGGCCGAGGCACCCTGCCACAAGGAATGGTCACACCCGGTTTCGACGTCCGTCCTCCTTCGCCGGGCGACGGATGAGGGTTGTCCACCGGTTCAATCGTCCCCGACGCGCATTGCATACGCCAAGCGCGAACGCTCCGCTACGGAACCACCGCCGCTGTTGCCATGATGACTGCCGGCGTCGTCGTGCTGACGTCGATGCGAGCGTTGCCGGAAGCGATCAGGAACGTCTGGTCTCCAGCCGCCTCGTCCCGGCGTATGTCCAACACGAAGTCGCCCGACGCGGTCAAAGGCACGCGGTACGTGTACGTGGCCAAGTACGCAGGACCGGTCGTCGCAACGCCGTCACCGTCCAGACCGCAGAGCATCTGACCGTTCGTCAGGTTGAAAGCGTCGTAGGTATCCGTCCGTCCAGCGAACACGAAGTCCGCCCGCGGCTCGATCGAGATGTCCAACAACTCCAACTGCCCGGTCGTCCCGCCGCTCACGACCACGTCCAACTGATAGCCCTGAATGTCCGCCAGAGCAGCCGTCGTGTAGATCCGAACGCGCCGGACGTTCGGCGACAACGAAACCAGCACCGGAACAGCGACGAGCCCCGTCGCCCCGCCGAACTCGGGCCCCATCATTGGGGCGGGAGATCCGCCGGGACACGAGCAAGGATTCACTCCCTTAAAGCAATTGTCGGCATGGTACGCATCGTGGATGTTGCAGAACCCGTCCGGCGGACACGCGCCGAACGAACCGCCGATGTCTATATTGATATCATCGCATGGATTCTTCCCCGCAAAACAGTTGAGCGCGTGGTTCCGATCGTGGATGTTGCAGAACCCGTCGGGCGGACAGGCCCCGAACGAACCGCCGGCATCGGCGAACGTCGTCAAGTCAATGCGGTTGCAGACATTCGTCTGCACGCCAAGGTCGACACATGAACACCAGACACAATTGTCATCGCGAATACCGTTCATATCGAGGTCACAGCATTCTGCGACAGTTCCGCCCGGACACTCGCAGTAGTCGGGCAGATTGTTCTGGTTGCTGTCCGGAAACGGAAGCAGGGAAGGAATGTCTCGGTCGGCCAGCGCCACAAAGACTGCGCAGTCATGCGGCGTCCCGTTGGACAGGTCGCCATCGTCATCGTCCATGGTCAGAACTTCGACGGCCGTCTCGGGATGCGCGCTGTTCATGCCGTTGCCCGGTTCGAATCCGGCCGTAATCAGGGTCCACCCCGTGAAGAGCTGGCGGGCCAACTCCAACCCCTCTTCCTCAGACAGTGTGTCTTGGAAGTTGACCTTCATGTCCCACCAGAGACGCGCCAGCAACTGCCCGCAATAGTGTTCGCCCACCTGCATGCGACACTCAAACTCACATTCGTCACACGGGGGAGGATCGCAGGGGTCGCACGAAGGAGGGGAGCAGGTTGGGCACGGAGTACAGGGGTAGGTGATGCTCCGGCACATAACATCTCGGACGAAGCGATTCTCCCCGCAGAACCCGCGCCCGTAGACTGCATCATCGTAGAGCAAGACCGCGAGCGCATCCCCGAACCCTTCACCAAACGCGATCTGTGGAAGCCCCGACCCTGTTACCAGTTGATCCACCACATAGTGCCCGTATTCGTGCGCGATGATCGCCGAGTATGCGGTATTCTCGCAGTACAACCCACAGGTGCCGTCTCCGGCTTGGTCGAAGGTCAGGCTGACCTCTGTCCCGCTGAAGCTGGCGTTACAGGTGCGTTGGTCCCCGTTCACGTTGCAGCGAATCTGTGGGAGCGAGAAACCGGCTTGACGCTCGGCAAAGAAGTCGTGAGCCAAGGTCGCGTGCAGTGCACAGTTTACCTGCGCGGTGGAGAACTCGTTCGGCTCGTCCGGACACCCGCTGACAGGACCGTCGTTGAGCTCGAAATCGACGGGGTCGTCGTAGGGTGGCACCGCGAGCTCCGTATCAGTAACGTGACAGGCCGGACCAGCAGCGGAGTGCACGTCGACCCGCTGCCCGACGAAGCTGGCCTTTACGCTGAGCGTGTCGTTTCCATTGTACTCCATGCTGTAGTTCCCCTCGCTGTCGGTGTACCCCAGCAAGAACCCTTGCGAAGGAGGTGTCCTCAAGCGCACGCCGGGAAGGGGGGAGCCTGCGTTATTGGGAGCGGTTGGTTGTCGGAGACGTCGGGACGAGTTCCCGGGGTTGCCCTCCCCACGACGTTCCCATGGATATCGGCGAGGTTGTAGATCTCGTTTCGGACATAGACGAGGTTCCCATCGGCGGCGTTCACGAAGAACGTGTACGCTTCCGCAGTCGATGGATCCGCCTTCCGCCCGAAGAAGCCCCACGCGCGGACCGCCGTCCCGGCGCCGATGTCCTCATCCGCCACGAAGACCACCATTTCGGGCGTGCCCCAATCGTCAAGTTGCGCGTACCCAGGATCTTGCTGTACGCCCTGCAACGCGGTAGACGCATCGACGGTATCGGGTGCGAAACCTCCACTCGGGACGCGTGCCAATCGTGCGACCGCGTACACAACCCGGTTTGGCGAACCGTTCAAGACCAGAATGCGAAGGGAGCCCCCTTCGACGGTAGCCCCGCCGATCTCCTGCTCGTAGACGAAGATCGTGAACTTCCCGAAATCGATGTCGCTTCTGCGTTGGAGTTGCAGATCGAACCCGGTGATCCCGAACGCGGCCACGTGGCTTGCGAGCCATTGCGCCGCCGCGTCGTCGGGCGTCGCACCACTCGTCATCGGCTTACCGTAGAACGATCTCACCGTCCCCGCGGAGCAGTGGACCTGGAGTCCCGTGTACTGGTTGAGCAGATTCTGCGCCGCGCCCGGAAGTGGGTCGCAGTCTGCCGGATTTCCGGCGACCGGATTCGAGCCGACTACACAGAACACTACGATGAACGACAGTTTCCGCTTCATGGCATGCCTCCTGAAAGGTGCAGGTTTCGAACCTGATGGTCCGTATTATACAGACGTGTAGGAGCCGCTACAAGCAGTTCCGGGGCAATCTGGGAGTTCCGTGCAGCACCGCCTTCGGCGAGCTTGCAGATATCTCCGCCGGGTGGTACACTGACATCTCGCCGAACGGACCCACAGGGAGGGGTTTGCACTTCGACGGAGACCCGACGATGCAGGGCCCTGGGACGATCTACTTTCTTGTCGGATACCTGGCTGGGGCGCTCCCGGGGCCGAGCGCGGTCATGGGACAGTCTGTGCTGTACGTGGATCGAAACGCCACCGGGCCTGCGTTCGAAGGGGCAACCTGGTGCGACGCGTTCCTCACGCTGGACAGTGCACTAGACGTCGCAACCCCCGGAACCACGATCCGGGTCGCAGAGGGGACCTACACGCCCAATCCGGACGGTCTTCCGAATCCCCGAGAGGCGACGTTTCAACTTGCCAACGGTGTAATGGTCGAAGGTGGGTACGCCGGGTGCGGGGCGCCCGACCCCGACGAGCGGGACGTTGTCGAGCATGAGACGATTCTCAGCGGCGACGTCAACGGCGACGACGGTGTCAACTGCTGCTATTCGCACGGCACCCCGGGGTGCGTGGATGCAGTATGTGAAGACGCCGTCTGTGACGATGACCCGTTCTGCTGTGAGACGACCTGGGACGGTCTGTGTGCCAACAGCGCAGCGAATTTGTGCGAGTCGCTATGCGCCGAGACCGACGAGAGCGACAACGCCTACCACGTCGTGACCGGGAGTGAGACAGACGCAACAGCCGTCCTCGATGGCTTCACCGTTCGACGCGGGAAGGCCAACGGACCGGATCCGCACGACCGCGGGGGAGGGATGCTGAACGTCCTAGGCAGCCCGTCGGTGAACAACTGCCGGTTTGACGCGAACTTTGCCGGGCAGAGCGGCGCCGGAAACTACGGCTACGGCGGTGGGGTCTACAACGAGAACAGCACCGCGACCTTTACCTATTGCACCTTCACGGAGAACGTTGCGGCGGCAACCTACCCCACCGGCGGCGCGATCTGCAACTATGGGGCTAGCGCGTCTCTGTCGAATTGCATTCTTGTCGGAAATAGGGTCTCGGGTCTCTCTCCAAGTGGGGGCGCAGCATCAAACATCAACGGGGGCTCCCCGGTATTCACGGCGTGCGCCTTCAACGAGAACTTAGCGTCAGGAGGGAGCGGGGGAGGGATGGCCAACAAGGATTCCAGCGCTCCGACCCTCACGAATTGCACCTTCGACAGAAACACGGCGTATAGCAGTGGCGGCGGCATTTTCAACCTAGGCAATTGCAAGTCCGTGCTGATTGGATGCACGTTCCGCGACAACAATGCAGAATTCGGTGCCGGGGGAGGGATATCGAGCCATGACCAATGCAACGCAACAGTTAAGAACTGTGATTTCATCCGCAATTCGCCCTCCGCACTTTCAACTGACCGCGGGGCCTTGACCCTCATTGACTGCGCCTTCATTGACAATTCAGGACCAGGCGTGGCGAACTCTCGCTGTGACGCGACGGTCACGAATTGCGTCTTCATCGGAAACACGTCCGAGAATCACGGTGCAGGGATGACGAACGCCTTCTCTAACCCGACCCTGACAAACTGCACGTTTACCGACAACATAGCCGGGGGACGCGGAGGAGGGATTCATAACGGCGGAAGCAGCCCGACGCTGATCAACTGCGTTTTCACCGGAAACACAGCAGGCGAGTTTGGCGGGGGTATGGAAAGCAACAGCCTCAGCAGCGAGGACAGCAGCCCGACACTCGTCAACTGCACTTTCATCGGGAACAGTGCGGTGGAGCAAGGGGGGGCAATCTATCAGGGGCGCGGCGTCGCGAACGTGACCAACTGCGTGTTCCTCGGCAACTCGGCCGACGTGGGCGGGGGACTGCGCGTCAGTGTGCACGACACATGGGTGACCAACTGCACTTTCTTCGGCAACTCAGCCACCACCGACGGCGGCGGAATGCGCATGTACTCCGGTCAGTGGGACCTGACGGGTGAGGCCGTTCATCTTGAAAACTCCATTTTCTGGGGCAACTCCGACGCCGGGGGAACGGACGAGTCCGCACAGGTCTTCAGCCTCGAGGACCCTCCGCTGATCAACTACAGCAACGTCCAGGGCTGGACAGGCGCCATGGGCGGTGTGGGCAACAATGGGGAGGATCCGTCGTTCGCCGACGCCATCGGTGGTGACGTTCGCCTGTCACCCGCCTCGCCGGCCATCGACGCCGGCGACCCGGGCTTTGTCCCCGACCCGGGCGTGCCCGACCTCGACGGCCACGCTCGCGTGCTGTGTGGGCGCGTGGATATGGGGGCGTACGAGTTCGGGATCGGCGACTTCGACTGCGACCGCGACGTGGACCTTTTCGACTTCGCCGAATGGTCCGCCTGCTTCACCGGCCCCGCCAACGGCCCCCACCCCGCGGGTTGCGAAGCCTTCGACTTCAACGCCGATTCCGACATAGACCTCCACGACTTCGCCCCCCTCCAACGCGCCTTCACCCCATAGCCCCCTCGTTCCCTTGCTCCCCCCCGCCTTTCGATTTTCAGCTTTCGGCTTTCCCCCGCAGGTCTCTAGCGGCGCTCGGTTTGTCGTACAGCCACCGCACGTGCGGCCGGGGTCGGCCACGCCACCGGTTCCAGCATCCCAACGGCCAGCGCCACGCAACCCGCGACCAGCGGATCGGTCACGTCCGGATGGCGACTCGCCGTCAACATCTGGAGCATCTCACAACCCGACGCGACCGCCAGTGCACCGAGCACAACGCCGATCACCCGGACCGACCGAGGCGTGCCCGCCAGAAGCACCCACAGAACCGTCGCTAGAACGCCGTACGTCACCGCCGTCTGCAACAGAGTCCCAGCCGCCGCACCGAAAGGTCGGACAAAGTAACTCCAAAAAGGAAGACCGTTGAGTCGCGCCATATCCATGTGCCCCCAGGACAGATCGAAGGGCGCCGCGCTGACCATTAGGAGATAAGCGGCCTCTCCCGCCAGCACGATTCCGAGCACCGCGCGCAGTGACGGCACGCGCGCCCGCATCGCCAACAGAGTCGCGGCAACCACGCCCAGCGCTCCGCCCACGACACCCGCCGCACCGTCCATGACGTCAAACGCGTGCGATACCACGAACACCTGAACGACCTCCAACACCAACGCCACCACGGCGATATGCATGACCGCCGCACCGGCAGACTCACCGAACGTCCCGCCGCGCTCCGAACAACCGCGCGCGAATAGGAACCCCAGCAACGCGAACTGCCCGGCGTACCCGCCCCACGCAACCCAGTCGTCCACCCCGCGGTCAAGAAACGAGAAGCCGATCCGCGACGCACGAAGCGAATCCCACAACGCCGCCGAACTCGTCACCACGTCGAACGGGAGCAGGTGGTAGACAATGAGACCCAAGGTCAACAACGTCGCGGCGGTGGAGACCGGCCACGCCCGGACCCCACGCAGCAATCGATCCCGTACCACGGTCAAGGGCCCCGCGGCCGCGATCATCGCCCCCGCCATCGTGCCGACCACGTTCATGCAGACATCGGTCCAGGACGCCACGCGAGAAGGCAGCATCGTCTGCGACCACTCCAACGCCCCGCTCATCAACAGCCCGGCGACGCCCGCCAGCATCAGGCACCTGACCGTTGCCCGACCACCCCGAGCCGCAAGCAGAACCAGCATCGCGCCGACCGGAAGATAAACGCAGACGTTGGCCGCGATGTCCGATACCGGCGATTCGCCCCACACGAGCTGCGAAAAACCAAACCGCGCATCCCATCCCGCCGGACCACGATCGAAGTTGAGAGGCAGCAGTGACCCCAACGCCACGCACCCCACGACGGCCAGGGCGCACCACGCGATCACCGGTGATCGTTCGCACCGAGCAAAGAACGTAGTCGACATGAGCTTCCCTCCACAAACTCCCGCACTCCCTTCCAGCAACCTCGGCGCCGGCGCCACGGGCCGCCGATAACTGCATACCCTACGCCCATCCTAACGCATCTGTCCCGGTATTTGCGCTCTTTTCCGATCAGAACCGCTTTGGCGGGATGATCCGTCTGTGACGCCGGTGTTGCGTTGCGGCAACACGCGTGCCGCCCGCGCGCACCTCGCAGGATCGATCCGAGCGATCTACGACGGATACCGTGCCGCGATGGGCATGCGACGTCCGCTTCCGAACGCCCGGGACGTGACTTTCAAACCGATCGGCGCCTGCTTGCGCTTGTACTCGTTGCCATCGACCTTGCGCACGACGTCACGAACCGTTCGCTCGTCCCAACCGGCCGACACGATCTCCGCAACCGACTGCTCGCGCTCCACGTAGCGCTCCAGAATGTCATCCAGAACATCGTACGGCGGAAGCGAATCCTGATCGGTTTGATCCTCGCGCAACTCGGCGGACGGCGGCTTCGTCAGCGTGCCCTCGGGAACAATCTCGCCATCGACCCGCTTGTTGATGTGCTCGGCGACCCGATAGACGACGGTCTTCGGAACGTCGCTCAGAACGGCCAGCCCGCCGCACATGTCGCCGTACAGCGTGCAGTAGCCCACCGCCATCTCGCTCTTGTTCCCCGTGGTCAGCAGCAGCCATCCGAACTTGTTGGAAAGTGCCATGAGTATGGCACCCCGAGCGCGAGCCTGCAGATTCTCCTCGGTGATGTCGGGCGCCCGGTGCGAAAAGTGCGGCTGCAAGGTGCGCTCGGCCGCGGCGTGCATGTCCTCGATCGAAATCGTCCGCATCGCGACGCCCAGAGCGTCCGCCAACGCCCGCGCGTCGGTAAGACTGTGCTCGCTGCTGTATCGTGACGGCATCGCAACCAGATGCACGCGCTCTTTGCCGATCGCCTCCACCGCAATGGCCGCCGTCACCGCCGAATCGATACCGCCCGATACGCCCACGACCACGCCGTCGAATCCGCACTTGACCACGTAATCGCGCGTCCCCAGCACCAGCGCATCGTGAACGGACGCGATGTCGTCCAGCACCGGTTCGACGCGATTGCCCCCCGCGTCGAGATCGACGATCAGCAGATCCTCCGCAAACTGGCGCGCCCGCGCGACCAATGTGCCGCTCGCGTCAAACGCGGCGCTCGTGCCGTCAAACACCAGATCATCATTCCCCCCGACCTGGTTCACCGAAACAACCGGAACGCCCGCCTGACGCGCCTCCTCCCCGAACAACCGGTTCCGCCGCGCCGGCTTGCCCACCGAAAACGGCGACGCCCCGATGTTGACGATCAACTCCGCGCCCGCCGCCCTGAGGTCGGCCACGGGATCACGCTCGTACAGCCGGCGCGCGAAATACTCGTCGTCGCTCCACAGATCCTCGCAGATCGTAAAACCGATCGTGACAGGCCTGCCGCCGATGTTCAGAGTCGACACGCCAACTTCCGGCGAGGCATCGAAGTAGCGCAGCTCGTCGAACACGTCGTAGGTCGGCAGAAGCACCTTGGCATGTGTGGCCACCACGCGCCCGCCAGTGCAGACGGCTGCGGCATTGAGCAGCCCCTTGCCCGCGCCGCTGCCAGTGCGCGCCGCGTACCCGACGACCGCCACGATGTCGCCAGTATCAGACGCGATGCGATCGACCGCAGTCAGATTGGCCGAGACGAAGGACTTCTTGAGCAGGAGGTCTTTCGGCGGGTATCCGGTGACGGCCAACTCGGGCAGGAGAACCACGTTCGCGCCCGCCTCCGCCGCCTCGCGGACGCGCAGCATGATCGTATCCGCGTTTCCGTCAATGTCCCCGACGGTCGGGTTGATCTGTGCCAGCGCGATCTTCATACGCCGCACATCATACGGCGCAGGTCAACTGAGAGCACGCAGGTAATGGTGGAGGTAATGGGAGGTAACGGGGTAACGGGGTCAGGCTACTTTATTGATGTCGCGGGTCTGCCGCGGTGCGGAGCGTCGATCGGCGGCTTGGCCCGTAGGCGGCTTGTGCTCGCCGGGCATCCGATCCGGTTGGCGCGGACCGGGCGAGCGAGTGGCGCGGGGCGTGCGGCTCGGCGTCCGTTCCCGGCCCGTTCACCCGACGCAGCCAATCCGTGAAACGCGCCATTGCCGACGCCGCTACTCGTCAGCATCAACACAAGTAGCCTGACCCTTTATCTGACCTGCCAACTCCGTACCCCCAACCGCAACCACCTCCAATCGACCCCGACCCCCTGGACAGACCCCAAGCCCCGGATCAAAGTAGCCTGACCCCATATCCCCCCAAGATTATGCCCACCACTGTGACGTGTCCCGACTAACGAGTCTACAAGCGCAATGAGGGAGATATATGTCTGGGCCGGATAGGGTGCACAGAGTCCTTCCCACAAGTACCCAAGCGCCATTCCCACGCGGTCTGTCCACCACAACGTCGCGCGGTAGTAGCGGTCGAGTTTCACCGCGAGCTGCTTGGCAAGTACGAGATCGAGTTGCTCGGACCGCAACGCGGCGAAGACATGGAGTGAAGTCTCTTCCAGCGGCTGGTTCGAATACCCCGCCGGGATCCACCTACGACCTCGTCGCCTCAGGGAGTAATATGATGCGACCGCGCAGCGGCTCCTCGTCGCGAGGATTGCGGCCACCAGACACTGACGTGCCACATCGCGGGGATGGATCAGCCCACGGGCGTCGTTCGGCACGGTGGCTCCTTCTGCCTGAATCCGCTTCCGCACACCGGCTAGGTATCGCGTGGGGCGGATGAGCAAGATGTGCGAGCGGTCAACGACATGGTGCGCTTGCGGCGGCAGCTTCGTGTCTAAACGCTCCATGAGGTTGCGGAGTGGGCCGGCGTAGGGCAGAAGGCGCACTCCCGGAAGGAAGTCTCGCCAGACCCCTTTCGTTTGGGAAGGTCGGATACATACCGGCAGAGCAATTGCGTCGTCTGGGCGATATTCCAACGTCTAGCTCCCGCCACCGTGGGGCGCTCCCCAACAACGATTGGATTGATCCGCGTAGCATGCGGAGTATTATTCTCCTGTCAGCATAACGCGTCTCCGGATCGTTTCCCAGAGCCGCGCAAAGCTCCGTATCTTCAGTAGGTTGCGCTCTGTCTCGCAGTTCATCACGGTGGTTTGTGCGGATCGGCATAACGCCCCAGCATCAATGCGGCGCTTGGCGCCGTCCGTTGCACAAGGTCATCCAGGTACGTTTGCGAGGTCAGGGTCGTTGCATTGGGAATTCCGGTTGAAGCACGCGGGCCGTCTCGGTAGGCTGAGCCTGTCGCGCTCGGGACGCGGGAAGTGTTGATCTCGCCGGCATCTATCCTGCTCGTTCAAGGCGGGCTGCTTGGGCCGCGCAAGACTTCGTCCAGCGTGCGGGAAATGGAGACGCTTGTATGAACTCCGTGAACTGATTCTCTACTTGACTCCGGTTCGTAAGTTCGGTACATGTTTGGCGGTCCTGAGCAAGGAGACGGGCTGATGCCTGACAACCACCCTGTGACACCGAAGAACGACCACAAGACGCCGATCCCCACGATGATCGATGTCGCCACCTTCATCGGACAATTCGGCTCCGACGAGGCCTGCCGAGAGTATCTCAAGGAGGTTCGATGTGGGGCGAGCCTCGAACGATTCGCCTGTCCGGACTGCGGACACGCCAAGGGCTGGTGGCTTCAAAAGCGACAACTGGTCGAGTGTTGCGAGTGCAACAGGCAGACCAGCGTGACGGCCGACACTGTTTTGCATCGCGTCCGAACGCCGCTCTGGAAGTGGTTCTGGGCCATCTATCAAATGACGCAGGACACTGAGTGCGACCAATGCGGGAGCACGAAGGGGATCGCCGCGTTGGAGTTGGTCAAGCAGATCGGCGTGTGCTACAGCACGGCTTGGCTCATACTGCACTGCACAAGTTGCGCCGGGCCATGCGCGACCGCACGGAACGCTATGTTTTGCGGGGGCTTGTCGAAGTCGACGAGATGTACGTGGGTGGCCATGCGAGGGGTCCGCGTGGCCGCGGCGCCGAGAAGAAAACGCCGGTGGCGGTGGCGGTTGAGTTGGACGACAAGCAGAAGCCCCGCCGCATTGCCATGAGCGCTCTTGAAAAAGTCGATGGCCACAGTCTCAAGCGGTTCGCCGTCAAGGCGATCGAGAAGGGCTCGAAACTTCGGACGGACGGCTGGGGCGCCTATCGCTCGGTGGCCAAGGAGGGGTATGAGCATGAGGTCATCGTGACGCGCGGCGGCAAGGAAGCG
>JAJDDR010000088.1 GCA_029260255.1 Phycisphaerae bacterium | reverse complement strand
ATGATACGCTGAATCTCGGCAAAGCCGGCCTCGCGAAGCGAGCTGGGTTCGAACGGCACGGCGCCTGCGAGCAATTCATACAGAATAACGCCCAGCGAATAGATGTCGCTCCGCGTGTCGATGTCCAGCGCGGTCATCTCCGCCTGCTCCGGACTCATGTACGCCGGCGTGCCGATAAGCTGACCCTGCTCCGTGAAGAGCGTCTTCTCGGTGAGCTTCTGCTGTGTGGCCTTGGCCACGCCGAAGTCGATCACCTTGGAGACCGGCTCGCCCTCCTTGAGCGAAACGAGCACGTTGGACGGCTTGAGGTCGCGGTGAATGATCCCCTTCTGGTGTGCGTGCTGAACCGCCTCGCAGACCTGCATGAAAAGCCGCAAACGCTGCTCCGTGGCCAGTCGGTGTTTGTCGCAGTAATCGGTAATCGGGATGCCCGGCACGTGCTCCATCACAAAATAGGGCCGGCCTTGCTCGGTCGCCCCGGCGTCGAAGACTCTGGCCACCCCCGGATGGTCCATCATGGCCAGCGCCTGACGCTCCGACTCGAACCGCGCGATCACCTGCTTGGTGTCCATGCCGAGCTTGATGAGCTTGAGCGCCACCTTGCGGCGCAGAGGCTTGTCCTGGTCCGCGAGATAGACCACACCCATGCCGCCTTCGCCGAGGACTCGGAGGATCTTGAATCCGACGATCTGCGCCAGTTTCGGCGGTGTGGGCTCTTGTGCAGGTTGGGCAAGCTGGGCCTGATCAACATCGAAGCCTGACCCCAACGCGGGTGATTCCAGGAAATGTGGGTCCCGGGCATCGTCGGACAGCATGGCCTCGACGTCGGCACGCAAGTCGGGTTCGTCGGCGCATTGCTCGTCCAAGAAAGCTGCACGCTTCTCCTCCGGCAATTCGCACGCTGCCAGGAAGACCCGGGTGATCAGATCGTGACGGTCCTTGTCGTTCATCGCGTGTGCGTACTCGTTCCATGGGTAGAAGCGTGAACTGATCGAAGAAGGGGTGGACAAAAACGCAAGAATCTTTCTCGCCTATTCACGCATCTGTCCCGCCAGCCACGCTCGTGCTGCGCGCCAATCGCCCTTGATCGTACGGGCCGACGCCCCCAAGAGTTCAGCCACCTGCTCAACGCTCATTCCGGCGAAGAACCGCATCTCGACAACCCGCGCTTGTCGGTCCGAGCGTTGCGCCAGTTCGATCAGCGCGTCGTCGAGAGCCGCCATGTCGATGTCGCCCGACGCTGCTCCGTGGAATTCCCCTTCGAACTCGATTCTCCGGACGCCGCCGCCACGTTTCGCCGTCTTGTGCCTGCGCGCATGATCGACGAGCACCTTGCGGATCTGCTGGGCTGCAAGCGAGAGGAACTCGGATCGGCCACGCCATTTGACACGCTCGGCATCGACGAGCCGAAGATACACCTCATGGACCAGGGCGGTGGGCTGGAGCGTGTGATCCGGCCGCTCGTGCTTCATATACCGCCCCGCGAGGGAGCGTAGCTCGTCGTAGATGAGGGGGGCGGACCGGTCCCCAATGCTGTTGACTTAAGCAACCTTCATTCTATCCGCCCTTCCTTTGATCCACTTGTTGATTTTCCGCTTGGTGACCCGCGGTTGTGACGGCCGTGGATTCCTGGGACGGTAGTACGTGATCTTTCCGATCCGCTCCAGCAGCTCGGTAAACAGTTCCAACGCTCGCAACGGATCGTCGGCCACCAGCATCGCAACATCCTGGCCCAGAGCCATGATGGCATTCTTGAATTGGGGTTCCGGCTTCGTGCAACGCGGCTTCGCAGATGACGCCGGCGCGCCCGCCGCAGGTTCTTCGTCGTCGGATGCAAGCTCCATCGAAAGAGCCATCAGCGTCCGGGCGATGACCGCCATGATGGCCACCGCAAACAACTCCTGGTGAATGCCATTGACGCCGCGCGTGTGGAATGTCTCGACATTCAAATGGACCTTTTCGTCTCGATAGTGGGTTTCCACTTCCCATCGACGCCGGTAAAGGTCAGCAATCTCTTCGCGCGAGAAGGTAGCGGAGTCCAATAGATCGGTGAGATAGACAGCCGTCTCACCGTTCGGGAGGATGACGCGAACAACACGGACAGTCAGAGATGAGAGTTCCCGGCGCGCCGCGGCAGATAGTTTTGACCGGTACGTATCCGACGGCGCGATCTCGATGATGCCATCATCGGCTCCGGAAGCCAAGAAGCTTTCGACGGCCGGAAACGTACTGCTGGCGGGACACCTGAAAAGAAAATGGCCGGTGTAGTTCTTCACCATGTAGAGGATGAACTCATAACTCGGGTAACCACGCTCGAAGAGCACAATGCCGCGGGGCATGCGCGCCAACATCGTCATGGCTTCCTTGCGCTCAGAGGTGTTGTTCGGCATCACGGTACGCGCCACCGGTATCCTCCGGAATACGTCGAAGGCCGTCGAGACCAGGGCCTGGGGATAGTGACCTTTGCCCACGTTTTGAAGTCCAGAGTCGGGATCGAAGTGAGCGCGAATCTCGTCGGAGGCAGGCAGTGTGAACTTCGATCCGTCAATGGCGAAGACGGACATGCCGTGCCAGAGATACTTCGCATCGGTTGGCCAATGCCGCAGAGCAAGACTGACAACGCTGCTGAAAGCGCTTTCAAATACCTTCCAATGGAGCTTCTTTCGAGCTTTGGTGACGGCTGATCGGGTGGCCGGCTGGGCGTTCTGCCACATGCCGCTTTGACGAGCCATCTTGAAGAACAGCCCGCTCTTGATGTCTATCCCTTTGGTGTCCCCGGAGACGATATGAAGGATGAAGACCACCAGCCGCTCGAAGGGCAGCTTGCGTTTGCGATTGAAGTGCTTTGGATCTTGTTGGGGATCAGGGCTGATGCCGCCGCCAAAGAAAGTGAGAATATTCTCAACAAATCCGCTGGTCTGGCCCGCAAATTTCACGCACGTTTTGTGCCATAGCTAGCTCCTTTTGTGAAATCCGGTCACTTTTTTTCGGCCGCATCCAGCATGCCTCGAAGCACGTTTCATGCATGAATTATAGTGGTTTTCGCCTCGGAACTCAACCCAAGAAGCGACCAGCTTACGCCGGATTCTTCGCCAAAATCAACCCCGAAAATGGTGCCCGCTTAAGTCAACAGCATTGGGACCGGTCCCCCCTGCCAAGCCGTTTGAGGAGCTGAATACTGTCGGCGATTGATGCCAACTTTTGTGAACCTCCGTGTGCGACGGCAGGTGTTACGATAGAGAAGCTCGAACCGTAAGACAAGACGTCTCATGACGTTACGAGACTCGAGGCCAGTCTGGAGTCGCCTTGAACACATCTCCACTTCTTAGAAAACCGAGAATTCCATGCCCGTTGTCGATCCGTTTTTCGCTTCCAGTGCATGGAGCAGTTCTGCGACTTCAGTAAAGAGGTCTGCCCGACGGACCATGCGTGATCAGGGCTTGCGTCGTCTGCGGACTGCATCGTAACTGGTTTTGAAATGGAGTCTATAGAGATGGACAATCTGAATCTCGGAAGGACGATTCGACGGATCGTCTTCGGTGTAGTTGGGAGTCTGGCGGTCGTGTCCACATCCATGGCCGGTGGGTGGCCGTGTCAGAATGTGGTCTCGCTTGGGGCAGGTTACGATTCCGACTGCAGACTGAAGGTTGACCTGCAGTTCACGACGTACGGCTGCCCGAGCGGCTGTTTCCCTGTAGATCCGATTAGACTCCAAATCAGAGTCTATCGAGGGACGCCGAGTGACCCAGGAAATAACCATTGTTCACTCGGCAACTGTATTGTCTGGTGGCAGGGAGACTGTTCCTACTTCAACCCGGACGGTACGTGCAATCAGGAGATCGTCTATGACGTGCATCCGACCGGTCTTCTTCCGGCATCGTGGCAAGGTACAGATACGATTTGGGTGGAGGTCTGGCAGGTTTGCGGAGGTGGATGTGCACCGAATACAACGCGGTGCTCCGGCTGGCCGACGATTCCGCTTCCCTATCATACAGGTTCACTCGACAGCGACGGCGATGGCGTTCTCGATTGCGCCGACAATTGTCAGGATGCCTCCAACGCCGATCAATCGGATTGCGACGGCGACGGAGTTGGCGATGCGTGCGCTGGTGGACCCGATTGCAACACAAACGGCATCCCAGACGAGTGCGACTTGGCCGACGGCACCAGCGCCGACTGCAACGGGAACAACATCCCCGACGATTGCGACATCGAGGGGGACACGAGTCAAGATTGTCAGGCCGACGGGACGCCGGACGAGTGCCAACTTGCCAACAACGACTGCAGCGACAACGGCGTGCCGGACGAATGCGACGAGGACACGGACGATGACGGCGTACCTGATGTGTGTGACAACTGCCCCGAGATAGAGAACAACGACCAGGCGAACGTCGACGGAGACGGTTTGGGCGACGTCTGCGACGACGACGACGACAACGACGGCGTGCTCGACGGTGATGACAATTGTCCGCTCGTTCCCAACGCCGATCAGGCCGACTTCGACGGCGACGGCGCGGGTGACGCCTGCGACGACGACGACGACGACGACGGCGTGCTAGACGGTGATGACAACTGTCCACTCGTCCCCAACGCCGATCAGGCTGACCTCGACGGCGACGGCGCGGGCGATGCCTGCGATAGCGATGACGACGGCGATGGGGTCGCTGACGTGGACGACAACTGTCCGAACACGCCAAACCCGGGGCAGGAGGACTGCGACGGCGACAGCGTCGGCAATGCGTGCGCCGGCGGACCGGATTGCAACACAAACGGTGTCCCCGATGAGTGCGAGGTTCCGCCGTTGTGCGCGACCTGCCCCGACTTGAACGGCAACGGCGTCCCGGACGAATGCGATCCCATTCTGGTCGATCAGTTCGCGACCGGCCTGAACGACGGATCGAGTTGGACGGACGCCTTCAACTACCTCCAAGATGCTCTGGACGAATCTGTCACCGGCTCGCGGATTTGGGTGGCCGCGGGAACGTACCGGCCCGACGAGGACATGAACAATCCTGGGGGCAACCTAGACAGAAACGAGACCTTTCAACTTCTCAGCGGCGTGTCCGTATTCGGCGGGTTCGCCGGGGAAGAAACCAGTTTCGCGGACCGTGATCTTTCGTCAAACCAGACGATCCTGAGTGGGAACCTCAACGAATCGGTCAACTCAAGGCACGTTGTCACCGCAAGCGGCGTCGACGCGACGGCGATCCTGGACGGCTTCCATATCACGGGCGGTCGTGCGATCAGCGGCGGGAACAAGAGAGGGGCAGGTGTACTTTGCGTGGGCGGGAGTCCGACGTTCTCAAATTGTGTGTTGACGGACAATTTGTCGAACAAGGAGGGCGGCGGGATGTACAACACATCAGGGGGCGGCGGGCAAGGGAGCGGGGGCAATCCGTTGTTGGTGAACTGCGTGTTCTCCGGAAACACGGCATCGGAGGGCGGTGGCGTGTACACGCAAGGGGGTGAACCCGTCTTGATCGCGTGTACGTTCGCGGGAAACCACGCGACTTCCAATGGCAAGGGAGGCGGAATCTACGATGACAGCGGCTCCGGGACGGCGACGCTCGCGAACTGTATTCTGTGGGGGAACAGCGCCGGCCCCAGTACGGGTGAAAACGCTCAAATAGGCAACACGGGCTCCGTGCCGACCGTGACTTACACATTGATTCAGGGGTTGAAACACTACGCCGGCAACGGCAACATCGACGGCGACCCACGCTTCGCCGACACCGACGGAGCCGACGACGTGGTGGGCACGCCGGACGACGATTTGCGCCTCTTGTCGGGCTCCCCCGCAATCGACGCAGGCGACAACGATGAGTTACCTCTCGACACGCTCGATCTCGACGGCGACGGCGATACCGTCGAAGCGCTGCCGATCGACTTGGACGGACGTAGCCGTCGCATCGACGATCCATCCGCAGACGATACGGGAAACCCCGGATCGCTGGGCGTGCCAATCGTCGATATGGGCGCCCACGAAGCCGGCAATGACTGCGACACGAGCCCGCCGGGCGACTTCGACGACGATGGGGACACGGACCTCTTCGACTACAACCTGTTCTTCTCCTGTGTCGCTGGGCCGGGCGTGACCGTGCCGCCGCCGGCGTGTACACCCGCGATGTTCACGGCCGCCGATCTTAACGCGGACGGG
>JAJDDR010000087.1 GCA_029260255.1 Phycisphaerae bacterium | reverse complement strand
ATGGGAACGGGTGTGGCCCCGCGGGTATCGTCACCGCGAGGGCGATACTACCGCAAGTTCCGCGGGCGTCAAGCCCAGCGGCGAGATCTTTTTGCGGTTCTTCCTCGGGGGCTCACGGTCCGTCGGCCGCGGAGGGCGTTTTTCGGGGCACCAGGCGAAGTTCGAAGCTGGGAACGGTCTGGTCCTCGACCAGCTTCACGCCGGGCGGGAGGTTGAATTCGGGTTCGTAGAAGCCGAATACCCCGCCGGCCAGGGGACCGGGATTGCTGAGTGCAATGACGGCAAACGTCTTTCGTTCTCCGCTGACCAGACGATCCACTTCCTCGGGGATACCGATCACGTTGATGCGCAGGGTCTCGTCGGGGTTTTCCTTGCGGAACTCGATGTCGTAACGGTGATGGACGTTCGGGCTGAGCCGGAACTTGATGGGCACGGCCTGGATGGTGCCCTCTTTGAGACGTCGTCGAAGCGTGGCCCGAACGGTCACGGTCTCCGGAGTGACGGCGAACGCCGCGTACGAGCCCTGTTCGGTCTCTACGACCGGCTCAATGCGGGCGGAGAGCTTGACGGGAACATCCTCAGGCTGGTTTTTGAAGTACGACTCGACATCCAAAGTGATTCGGGGGTTGGACTCTTGGATGCCGTCGTATGTCGATTGCAGGATAGTAACCGTCACCGTGTCCAGGTCGACCCGAGGCTCGACGGCGTACTCGACGCTTCCCGGCCGAACGCGGATGGGCAGTGACACATCGACACGGCGGTCGATGATGGCCGACAGCGTGGGAGGGGTGACGGCGTGAATGACGCAGCTCCCGAACGCCGAGGTCATGTGTCGCAGAGCATCCCTGAGCGGGATGTTGAGCAGGCCCAGTCCGCGTGTCTGGATGGCTTCATCGCGAAGCGTGAGGATCACGGGAATCGTTCCGGCTTCTCTAAGTGCGGTGACGTCGGCTTGTCGACCGCTCACCGAGACGGTGAACGACTCGGGGGCGCCCTCGCCGAGCGAGATCACCATGCGGCTGTTGGGTTCGCTCTTGATGCTGATGGAGACGGGCAACTCCGCGGTCTCTCTGACGAGCTGGTCGGCCGAGACCCACACGAAGATCGTGAGCAGCGCGGTCATGGAGAGAAGGCGTATCTGTTGCATCGTTCAGGCTTTTGCGTTTGACTCGGTCGCAACCGGCGCGGACGCACGTTCGTCAGTGATCCTCGGC
Organism: Phycisphaerae bacterium; assembly: GCA_029260255.1. Classification (GTDB taxonomy): domain Bacteria; phylum Planctomycetota; class Phycisphaerae; order UBA1845; family UBA1845; genus OFTM285. The sequence goes on along the minus strand of JAJDDR010000087.1, from coordinate 7,007 downwards.
TCGGGAATCCCGTCGGTTTTCCTTTTTCCTGCCAATTGGGCGTTCGCGCCGGTCGGTTCGCTGCGCATCGCCAGGGCGAGCAGGTCGCGGAGCTTGTCCACGTTGAGCCCGCGCTGCAAGCTTCCCGCGCGGGCGACCGAGATCGTGCCCGTTTCTTCGCTCACGACGATGATGATCGCATCACACTCGTGGCTCAGCCCCAGGGCGGCGCGGTGGCGGCTGCCCAGCGTGAGCGCCAGTTCACCCGACTCGGCGATGGGAAACTGACACGCGGCGGCCGCGATACGCCCGTGGCGGATAATCACCCCCATGTCGTGCAGCGTCGAGCCAGGCCAGAAAATCGTCTCGAGCAGAGCGGCGCTGATCTCCGCATCGACGGTCGCGCCCGCCTCTGTGATCGCGTCCAATCCGACCTCTCTTTGAATGGCGATCAACGCGCCGATCTTCTTCTGGCTCAGGCGGCCGACCGCGGAAACGATGGGTTCAATGGCGCGCTCGGACTCCTTGGACCAGGACCGCAGCCAGCGGGTCTCACCCATCCGAATCATCCCGCGGCGAATCTCGGGCTGGAAGGCGACGAGCGTGGTGAGCACGATGCCGCCCACGAAGTAGGGATAGAGGTAGTTGACGCGATCGAGCTCCAACTTCTCGGCGATGAGGCGCACCACCAGGAAGCTGGTAAACAGAATCAGCCAGAACGATTTCAGCAACCGCTCACCGCGCGTGCCGTGAAGAAAACGCAGCGCCGCATAGACCACGGAACCGATCAAGAGAAGCTCGGCGGCCACGCCCCAGAGACCATGCGACCCCTGCTGAATTCGCTGAAAATAACTGTCGAGTGTTTGGAAGAGGCCAGACTGAAGCAGAACGCTTGATGGATTCACGGATGACCTCGATGACGCCGTGCCGACAACTGGTGTGATCCGGGCTCAACTACTTTGATGGCGGCACGATCGTTCGTGGGCTCAGTATAGTACGCTCACCGGGCATTGCCAAGCCGCCGGTCGGTGCGTGTCACGGCGCGCCGGTGAACCGAACCTGGAACGCGCCCCAGTCGGACAGGTCGACGTCACCGTCGCGATCCTGATCGAGCGCCGCACATTGCGGACTGAGAGGCGGCAGCTCGGTCTCGCAGGCTTGGAACGTATTGAAGTCGTCCAAATCAACATCCCCATCACAATCAGCGTCGCTGGCCGTTATGCACGCGAAGGCCAAACCCAGGATGGTCTGGACGGGAACGATCGGGCCGAGGACCGTTTCCTGGTAACCGGTATCAGGGTCAAGCGACCACAACTCGTTGATGTCGTCCGCGATCACGGGCCGGCGTGCCGCGATGAACTCGCCGTCGTGCATCGTCATGGCCGAGAAGAAAACTCCGATGTCGAAGTCTCTGAGGATTTCCTGCTCCCCGGAAGCGAGGACAGTGCGTGTCAATCGTGAGTAGACATCGATGACGCGCCCGTAGTGGTAGAGGCGGCCTTCCGGATCAAAGGTGATCGTGTGGCCGTGCGCGCTACCGAAATCGAGCGGGGGTGTTAGCGGCGTCAGCGTGGCGTCGGCGAGGTCAACCGTAAAGATCTCGCCGGGTTGTCCCTGGTCGGGTTCGCTGCAAGAGGAACATGGACTGCTTCCGCGAATCGCGTAGAGCGTGCCGTCGGGGTGAAAAGCAAGGTCACCGATGGGCCGCCCCATGGTCCCGGGGTCGGCGACGAGCGTTGCAGCGCCGCTGACGACGTCGATGGTGACCAGATACGTCTCTTGGAGATTGTTGGCGACGCGCACGGCGCCGTAGAGTTCGCGCGTGGTGGGGTGGACTGCGAGACCGGTAACGTGATGGAGCGGCGTGCCGTCCGAGGTTGTCACGCCCATGTCGCCACGGTCGAGCAGATTGCCGGTGATGGTGCAGCCGATCGTGTCAACCTCACGGAGAATCGTGTCTTCGCGCGTTCCCACGACGGGCACTCTCGCCAGTGGGGGATCGACCGTGAGTACGGCCGGTTGCGAAGTAACCGCACCGCAGCCGTTGCTCGCGATGCACGCGTACGGCCCCGCATCACCGTGCCCAACGCTCTGGATCGCGAGCGTCGCGGAGATCTCGCCGGGGAGATCGACACCGTTCAGCGTCCATTGGAGGGACACGTCGGTTCCCGAGGTCGAAACGGTGAAGGTCGCGGGCTCGCCGGCGCAGACGGCGATGCCGACGGGGTCGCTGTCGATCACCGGCGTGTCGGTGGAGACCTCGATTTCGATTTGCGCGGTGATGTCAGGGAGACTCTCGTTGCTGACGGTGACTTTGATGGTGTAGACGCCGAGATCCGTCGGTGTGAAGTTCGGGTTTTCGGACGTCGGGCTCTGCAACTGCGCCGGGCTTGTGTTCGGACTGCCTTCGAGGATCACCCAAAGATACGTGAAGGGTTCAAAGTCTCCTCCGCCGGTCAGCCCCGGCGACAGCCCGGCCGTGACGTTCAATCCGCTGTCACACAACGGCGGGTCGGCAGTAGGCTCGGCTGTAAACAACCTGACGTCGACATCGAGCGGCACGAGGAGATTTGCACAGACGGGGTCGGTGGCGGCGAGCCTCATCGTGTAGGTGCCCAGACACCCGGGCGTGAACGTCGGATCGGCTGTGTCGGCGTCGGTGAGCGGCGTGTCGACGCAGTTGCCCGGCAAGTGAAAGACTGTCCAGGTGAACTCGGGGGCCGTGCCACCGGTTTGGTTGGCGAACAGAGTCATCGGTTCGCCGAGCACGCCTTCGGTGAATTCCGCAGCCGGCGCGACCGCCAGCTCCGCCTCGACCGTTAGGGGCAGCGTGTAGAACGGCTCGGTGGGCTCGCAGACTCCGTCGCCGAGGATCACATCGAGCGTGTAGTCCGCGGGACCGACCATCGGTGTAAAGACTGGTTGTGCGGTAGTGGGGTCGTCGAAGAGCGATGGCGGCACCGACGGTCCGATCGCGACGGACCACTCGTAGGTGTACGTCCCCTCGCCGCCGGTCGCGTTGGCGGACAGGTCCACCGGGACGCCTTCGCACGCCGCTATTCCGGGGAGGTCGGCGCTGGGGGCGGCGGTGAGGGCGCCGTAGACGGTCACGACCACATCGGCGGAGAGCGTCGGTCCGCAGATCGGGTCGCTGACCTCGACTCGGATGACATAATCGTTGCCGGGCGATGTCGCAGCCGTCGGGGTGAACGTCGGTGCGTCGCTGTTGACATCATCGAGCTGCGCCGGGTCGGTGTCGGGTCCGCTGAAGATCGACCATGTAATGAACTGGTTGTCCACTCCGCTGCCACCAGTGCTGACCTGCAACGGTGTATACTCGCCGACGCAGATAGCGTCGGATGTGGCGGTGGCATCGACGCTGGTGAATGTGTCGTAGGCGTTGATGATCAGCGTGTCGATGCTATCACCGCAGTCCCCACCGGTCATTGTCGCTTCCACTTGCAGCGTGTACTCACCCGGTGCGGACGGTCTGAAGAACGTGCTGGCCGCCGCGGGGTTGTTGAACTGATTCGGATTCGTGTCCGGGCTGCCGGCGAGAATCGACCATGTCACGCCAACACTCACACCGCCCATGTCCGCTTGCACACCGACGCCGTTGGGAATGCAAACTTCGGTGATTCCTCCCGTGGTCGTAGCCGTCACGTTGACCTGACTTATGACCTCGATGGTCACGGTCGCGGCGTTGCTGGCCTCGCATCCCGGGGCGCCGACGACGACTTCCAACTCGTAGGTCCCGAGCAGGGTGGGGATGAACGTTGGGTTCGCCGTGGTCGAGAACTCGCCAGTTCCGCCGCCGGGAGCGCTGACGATGCTCCATGAAAACGTGTAGGCTCCGCCGCCTCCCGCGGGGTTGGCTGAGAGCGGAACGGGGGTGTTGGGGCACACGGTAGCGTCGGTTGGAGTCGGCGCGACCGACAGCGCGGGCGCAGCTTCGACGTCGACGGTCTGGTCAGCGGGGTTGTCGCAGAACGCGTCGAAGAGCTGGACCTTGAGTTGATACATGCCAAGCGTGGACGGTGTGAACTGCGGGTTCTCGAGCGTCGGGTTCGGTATTTGATTGCTGCTCGTGTCGGGACCGCTGACGATCGACCAGAAGAAGCTCTGCGAGTCGCTGCCGCTGGGATTGGCGGCCATCTGCGTCGTGCCTCCCACGCAAGCTACGGTTGGCGTCGCTGTCGGTGCGGTGGCAGCCGGAGCGTTAACGATGACGTCGATCTCGTCGGAGCCAACTTCGCAGTTGCCACCGGAGACTTCCACCCTGAACCGATAGGGAACGCCGGGCGCCGAGGTGGTCGACGGCGTGAAAACCGGCGCAGCGATGTCCGTGGCGGATAACTGCGTGGGGTCGGTGCTGGGACCGTCCATGATTGACCAGGAGTAGATGTACTCGCCGTCGGGAGGTGTGACGGCGGTGCTGAGGTCGGTGGTAACACCAAAGCACATTTGTGGATCGGCTTCTGCGGTGACGACGGGTGCGGACTGGACGGTCACTTGGGCGACGGCCGGCTCGGACGTGGCACATACCGCTCCCGCCGATGCCGGTGCGCTGACCGCGACCGTTAGTTCGTACTGTCCCAACAGGATCGGCCTGAACATCGGGTTCTCGGCGGTCGCGTTCGGCGAAAAGAACGACCCGTCGTTGGGCGTAACAGTCCACTGAAATTCGTACGTGCCATTGCCGCCGAACGGGTTGGCCGCCATTTGAACGGGAACGGACACGCACGTGCTCGCGTTGCTGGGCGTGGGGCTAGCCGACAGCGGCGCAAAGACCTCGACGGTGAGCGTCGCGCTCGCGGGCGTCTGGTCGCAGTCGAAGATCCACGCCCGCAGGACGTAGGTGCCCGAGGCATTTGGATTGAAGGTCGGCGTGGCGATGAGCCAGTTGGGGTGGAATTGAGTTAGGTTCTCATCCGGGCCGCCGTCGATGCTCCAGACCACACTTTGAGATGGCAGGTCGCTTCCGGCGGGTTGGGCGTCCAGATCGACGGTGTCACCGAGGCACAAACCGTCGAAGGTGCCGGCGAAGACAACGATCGGATCGACCGTCGGAGCGGGGTAGAAGCTCAGGTCCATGTCCAGAAAAGCGAAAGGACCTCCGCTCGTCGCGAGGCACCGGTAGGTCCCGGCGTCGATCGTCGCGTCGGTGGTAAGAATGGTGACGGTGCTGCTGGCCGGGTTGACGACGTAGTCCGTGACGATGTCGATGCGTCCGCCGTGCGGAAGCGGACTGAAGCCACTGCCGTCGTCGAACTCCCAGGCAATGGCCGGGGCGTTGCCGCCGTGGAAGTCGACGAAGACCGTGAAGGACATCGCCGCTCCGTCACAAATCGTCTGTTCTTCCGGAAGCGGGTTCTCGAAAGTCGGCGTCTGTGCCGATGCCGGAGCGTTACACTGGACGAAGACACAGCCGGTGATGAGCAATGTCAGCGTGTTGCGGCGGGTCATGTCGGCCTCCCTGCCTGAGTCCCTCCTAAACGTGTGCGCAGACGGAGCGCCCAAGTTGCTTATCGACGACCAGGGTGTTCAGTCTCCACGCGGAATAGTGTACCGGTAGCCCGACTCGCCGGGCAGGAATCCGTACACCGACAGCCCTTCGTCATCGATGGTGAGCGTGACGGCGCCGTCGTCGGCTGTGTTGAACAATTCGCGACTCCCGATGGCCTCGCGGAGCGCTTTCGATGAGTCGGCCGTTCGCTGGCTTGCCGAGCGAATGCAGACCGCCGGGTCGACGGCGGCTATGAACCCGGGCGTGTTGCGTCGGATTCCACCGTGATGCGGCAGGACGAGGGCGTCGGCGCGGACATCCGCTTGCCGCATCAGCGCGATCATCGCGTCTTCCTCGATGTCGCCGCACATCAAAACCGATCGGCCGCGGTAGGTCAGCCGCAAGACGGTGGAGGCATCGTTGGTCGTGCCGGGCGCATCGGGACCGTCCACCGGCCAAAGTGTCTCGACCCGCACGCCGCCGATGATTGCCGCCTCCGCCCACAGCGGCATGCGCTCAATGGGATGGTCACGACGGCGGAGTTCTTCGAGCATTGCTTGGGCGGGGCTTCGCGGCTGCGTCAGTCGCTCGAACAAGGTACTGATCGCGACGGACCCGGTGGAGATTTCATCGATGATCGAGAAAATGCCGCCGAAGTGGTCGAGGTTCGGGTGACTGAGAACGACGCGGTCGATGCGACCGATACCCCGGCTGCGGCAGAACGGGACGATCGTCGACGCGCCGGGGTCGTAGTTTCGGTTCGTTCCGCAGTCGTACAGCCAAACTTCGCCGGATGGGAATTCGATGACGGCCGCGGTGCCTCGGCCGACGGACAGGTGGGTGATACGGAGTGATCCGTTTCTGTCGGCGGTGGCGATTGCCAGCGCGGCGCATCCGGCAGCGGTCATGCCGCCGGCTGCGAGTATGATCTGCCAGGCCAATCGCGGTACGCGCGCCGCCCTCCACCACCGAGCGATTCCGCATCGAATGGTACTCCACACCGTTGACTTGCCAAGACGAATGGACCCGACGAGCAGGCAAATGATAACGACGTACGCGGCGGCACAGGCGCTCGACGACCATCCACTTAGGACCGGTGAGCAACCGGCACAGAAGTCAACCGCGGCCAACAGTGCGGCCGCGAGCCATTCAGCCACCGGTCTCGCAACACCAAGCAGCGTGGGACTGACCAGCCCGATCACGACAACCGTGAACCCGGAAAAGACGGTCAGCGTGAACGGCAGTAGCAGCACCAATCCGAACAAACACGATAACGGTGCGACGCGCCCGAAATGCGCGGCCACGATCGGCGTCGATACGAGACACGCGGCCGTGCCGATCGCCGCCAGACTGCAGACCGCGTCGTAGCAGCGAGACATCGCGCGTCGATACCACGACATCGCCAACGGTCGCGCATCCGAAGTGTCCACCGGCGTTTTCCGGCGACTGACGAACCGATGCCACGCTTCGAGGAGTGGATGTGCCAGATAGCAGATGGCGAACACTCCGGCGAAGGACAACT
>JAJDDR010000086.1 GCA_029260255.1 Phycisphaerae bacterium | reverse complement strand
GTCCTCTCTCGCGCAATTGCTTGGTATGTAAGGCTTTGCGACAATCGAGACATCGGTCAAAGATTCCTCAAATACCCGCCGTGGCAGGATGGTGGCAGAGAATCAACCCGCGGTGCGACGGAGCTTGTCCACCGCGTCACGCTTCATCGGGTCGTCAATGTGCTGGTAGTACTTCGCGGTCGTCGTCTGGCTCGAATACCCGGCGAGCTTCTGAACCACAAGCTGGTTGACGCCCACGCGGGCGAGGTCTGTGCAGAACGTCCGTCGCAGGTCGTGGAACGTGCAGTGCTCGATTCCCGCCGCCTTGACGGCCTTGGTGAACAGCTTCTGAAGCTTCGACCGCGTGCGGATGGAACGGAACGGTCCGCCGTCCGCCAGGGTCGACGCCTGTAGTTCTCGCAGCATCGCGACTGCCTCCACGCACAACGGCTGATAGCGGTTCCGCTTGGCCTTGGTGTGGACGATGAACGCCCGGGCATTGTCGAAGTCCACCCGCCGCCACTCCAGCGTCAGCAACTCATTCAACCGGCAGCCGGTCCGCAACGCCACGAGCACCATGGTCTTGAGTTGGTGCGTATCGCACGCCGCGAGTAGCTTGGCTTTCTCAGCGTCGGTCAGTGCCCGGACTTCCTTTTCGTCCTCGCGTTCCCACGTCCAATCTGCCATCGGGTTCACCGTGACGTATCCACGCTTGACCGCCATCGTGAGAGCGTTGTTCAGGTAGTCGAGCCGCTTGTTGACCGTGGCCGTCGCGTTCTTGCGTTCGCGTAGCCAATCAACGAACCGCTCGACGTCGCAGAACGACACGTGGCGTGGCGTTTGCGGGTCGCCTGCTTCACTGAAGAAACGCAACGTGCGTTCGTGGTCGTCTCGGTGTGCCGCTCCCGGCACGCGTCGAACGTGCTCGGCCGCGAAGTTCGCCCAGGTGATTGACCGCTCGGATCGACACGTCCCGGCCTCGAGTTCAGCTTCGAGCTTCACCAACTCCGCTTGTGCTCGTTTGCTGTCCGTACCGACCTTCCGCGACTTCCAGGTCCGCTCTTGTGGGCACACCCACCGCAGGTGATACGTCGTCACCGCCCGCCCGTGACGCGGCTTGCAACTCCGCTTGCGAATCCAAACTTTCGTTTCCACGATTGAGTCCTCCGTAAATAGCCCGCCCCCGGACGGGTGTTGCACGAAGCACCGCAAGGGTGAGTCGAACCGCCGGGGACGGGAATCTCGATTATCATCGCTGCGTAAGCGATACTTCATGCAACGTCCGCAACGTCTGCTCATCTTCGATTTTGCCGTCGCGAAGCGTGATCAAACGATCTGCCATCGCTGCGTGACCGGGATCGTGCGTGACCATCACCACCGTCTGCCCGTGCTCATCGACGAGTCTGCGCAAGAGCGCGATGATCTGCTCGCTGTTTGGGCTGTCCAGGTTACCGGTGGGCTCGTCGGCCAAGAGCACGATTGGATCAGCACAAAGCGCGCGGGCCAGCGCTACACGCTGTTGCTCACCACCTGCGAGCTCGCTGGGGTAATGGTCCGCGCGATTCGCGATCCCAACGCGTTCCAAGACTTCCTGGGCCTTCTGGTTCGCTTGAAACTCGTCGACACCGTCGATGATCAGTGGTAGCGCGACGTTTTCTTTGGCGGTCAAAACGTGTAAGAGGTTGAAAGCCTGGAAGACGAAGCCAATGTGACACCGCCGGAGCTGCTTGACATCATCGTCACTCATGCTGCCCAAATCCTGTTTTGACCCTTCTCCGTGTCCGATAGTTTCTCGATGGGACCGCGAGCCGCCTGCCCGCTCATCCGCCTGAGCCATTCGACCGATTGAACGCTGGGACGACTGTATCCGCGTCTATCCGCGTTCAATCGGCCTGAGTCTTGCGAGGGCACTATGGTCCAAGAGTTTTTGACCGGCGACGAGGTTGCGCGACTCTTGCGAGTATCGCGCGACACGGTGTACACCCTCGCCTCGCGAGGTGAGCTGCCGGGGCGGAGAGTCGGCCGTACCTGGCGTTTCCCGAAAGACACTATTGAGAGCTACATCCGCGAACACGGCGCGGTCGTTGCACATGATGGCAAGGTCGCACGCGGTCACGAGGCCAATCGCGTTATGGACGAAACGGCCACACCAGATGAGGTAAGAACATGATACGCCCGCACGAACCAGCCTCGCCGGCAGATGGGACACCTCCGTCCCAGCGCTCACGCAAACAATTCATCTTCCTGCTTGCGAGCATCGCGGCGATTCTGTTCTTGGCCGAGTTCGCGATTATGGCCGTCTTGCCGTACTGAGAACGATGCGGCGCAACCCGGATCTGAAGCAAATCCCAGTCGTCTTGCTGACGGACCGCGCGGAGAAGGAGATCGTTACCCAGGCTGCCAAACAGCGCGTGCAAGGATACCTCCTGAAATCGCAGTTCTCACTTGACGAATTGCTCGCCCGCGTGGAAGGTTGCCTCGGGCAAGTGCCGGTCGCGGCGACGGCGAACGCCCTCGCCAAGCCAGTGGAACAGAGCGACCGCTACGCCCAGTGGCGATCCAGCGTCGAGAAAGCGGCGGGCGCAGCGTCTGAAGTCTCTCGGCCACTAACGGGTACCCCGGCGGCGAAAAAGGGGAAGGCCTGTCTGGGCTCGACGGCCGCTCGGGACCAGGCGGAGCCGCCAGTCGCCGTTCGTTCGATCCACGACCTGGTGCCGGTCGTCACAAAGGCTGACTTGATGAGACTGGTAAACGACGGCTTGGCGTTGAGACCGCTCGGGCCGACGGTGCACAACGTGATCGCCGTCACAGGAAACGCGGTGTCTTTCCGGGGAGCGTGCATAGGCGTTTTTTTTGGCGGCGGGCGATTCGGCTTGGGATCAGCGGCGGGCGGCGTCCGTGGCCGTGCCGGCACGTTCAAGGATTTCCCGGTAGTTCCAGGGCATCCAGGTCTGAGGAAC
>JAJDDR010000085.1 GCA_029260255.1 Phycisphaerae bacterium | reverse complement strand
CGACGGTTCCGGCCTAGCGCGGTTGCGCACCGGCATCTTACAAGTCCTGACGTGTTTTTCGTTGACGCTGTCCGACACGTGTAGTAGGATTCCTCCGACAAGTGTAGTAGGAGCTACGGAGTACACGAATACATCATGGCCAAACGCGAATACGAATTGGGAGCGGCCGAGTTCCAGATCCTCAAGGTCTTGTGGGATGAAGGGCCTTCGCCGGTGCGGGACGTGTTGGACCAACTGCACAAGCGCGGGCGTAACGTGGCCTATACCACGGTGCAGACGCTCTTGACACGCCTCGAGCAAAAGGGGTTTGTGGTCAGCAACAAGTCGGAACTTGCCTACGTGTTTCGCGCGACGCTCTCGCGCGATCGGGTCCGCAAGTCGCGCGTCAAGTCGTTGCTGAGCCAGTTGTACGACGGGGCGGCCGCACCGCTGGTGCTGCAACTGATTCGATCCGAGCGGTTCAGCGAAGATGAAGTCAGAGCGCTTCAACAGATGATCGACGAGTTGGACGCGCCTGGAAAGGCGCAGTCTTAATGGAGCGATGGGGATGGACGACTGGGTTGTCCTGACAACGGAAGCACTGTGGCGCAACGCCTTGGGATCTATTCCCCTGGTCGTCCTCGTAGCCGCGGTCTGCCGCTGGATTCCCTGTCGCTCGTCCACCCGCCACGCACTTTGGCTGATCACATTGCTGTGGTTCACGGCCGCATCGTTGCTCCCGGCTTCGGATCTGATTTCGCGGTTCGCCGGAACCGTCGCGGCAACGAATGACCAGCCGGCGGCAGGATCGGTCGTGGTCTCACCGGAACCGTTGGTCTCGGCACAAACCGATCGACCGGCGGAGCCCGATCCGGTTGCCGAACCACCTCGCCGCGTCACGAAGGCCGAGCCTCGTCGCCGGCCGATCTCATCGTTAGAGACCGAGACCAATCTACCTCCTTCGGCATCGGGTCCATGGCGGGCTAGGCCCGGCGCGAAACCGGCATCACGCGATGCGGGTGTTGCGTCGGACGAGCCCGCACGCGACCGCCCGGCCGTCGAAACGAGGGGTGCCACGCAATCGCGGCCGCGCTACACGCGCCGGTCCGCATCGCGCCGGCACGCGGTTCCATCGCCGCCGCGCTTGAGATCAGCGGCTCCGACGCCCACACCACTTGCCAGACTTCCGATTGAGCCGACGCCGGACGTGGTGTTGCCCGGCGTCGATAGCGCGACAGTGGCCAACCTGATCACCCGCGCGACCGAGCAAATCCTGCATGCGGCGCCGAGCCGGATCGCGGCCGGTCGCAGCGCCGGCGACGAACAGCGTGAGGATGAACCGGACGTCGCAGTGGCGAGCGCCCCCATCGCGGGCGGCGGAAACGACGGAGACCGGGTTTCGTGGCGTCAGTGGATAAGCGGTTGGGTGGCGGTTCGGAACGCGATCAGCGGCGTCTCGCCGATTCCGACAAGCTTGTGGCTCACCGGGATTGCGATATGTGTTTTTTATGCTGCCGTCCGCGTCGTGAGTTTTCGCCATCGCGTGCGCCACGCGTACCCCGCGCCGCCGCCGGTGGTGAAGCTGGTGGGTGAGTGCGCCGAAGCGATCGGCATGCGGGGGGCGCCCGAGGCGACCATGGTGCGCGATCATGTGTCACCGATGGTCTGGTGCGGCCGGCGGGTTCGCATCGTGTTGCCCGAACGGCTCTGGGCGGAATTGGACGACCAGGGCCGGCGTGCCGTAGTGTGCCACGAGTTGGCACACGTACGCCGGCGCGACCATTGGGTCAACTGGCTACAACTGATCGTGTGCGCCGTCTACTGGTGGAACCCGGTCGTCTGGTGGGTTCGCCGGCATCTGAATGAGGAAGCCGAATTCTGTTGCGACGCCTGGGTGACGTGGCTGTTTCCACGTCGCCGGCGCGCCTACGCGAACGTGTTGCTCAAGACGAAACAGTACCTCAGTCACCCGACGCGCGCCGTCCCGCCGGTCGGGATCGGTGTGATGTCCGGGCGAGCCGGACGATTTGCAAGGAGACTCAAAATGGTGATGACCGAATCGCAGAAACCGAGAATCTCGATGTCCGGAGTGACGCTGGTCCTGTTCCTCGCCACGGCCGGCTGGATCGCCACGCCGGCGATGTCGTGCCCCAAGGAGAAAGAGTCCAAGCAGTGCGAGACCAAGTGCACCACAACGTGCAAGACGCAGTGCAAGCACGATCACGCAAAGTGCTCGGCGGCGTGCAAGAACTCGCAATCGCACGTCGGAATCGGCTCGACGTACGTCATCGTTCCCGAGCCCGACGCTCCCGCCGCGGAAGGCGCTGCCACCTACAGATTGCACCTTCAATCTCGAGGAAGTGACGATCACCCGGGACCGGCGCCGAGCTTGACCTTCGCTGCACCGTTTGCGGTTTCCGGCGTCTCTGGCGCCTACACCGTGCCCGGCGTACCGCGTCTGGTGGACGATCCAGGGGCCGAGGGCTCGCGCGACAGCAAGAAACTCGCCAAGCGCCTCGCCAATCTCGAACGCCAGATTGAACGTATGAGCGATCAGATCGGGAGAATTCGCGACGGTCTGTCGTCCGTCAACGCTCCGCCGCCTGCGCGCCGGGAGCGGGGTCGTGCGAGGGTCTTCGCGCCCAAGCCGCCAAAAGCTCCAAGGGCTCCAAGGGCTCCAAGGGCTCCAGGAGCTCCGAAGGCGCCGAGGGCACGAGGAGCATCCCCGGGACCGCTCCCGATGATTGAGAACATGCTCAGACCCGTCGCGCCGCCGGGACGTCAGACGGAATGGCGCATGTATCACGTTCCTGATGGGCAACTCGAAGCGCTGAGTGAGCTGATGGTCCGCTCGGACGTGCCGATCTACGTTCGCCCCGGACCCGATGGCATCGAGGTTCAGGCCGGCCCGTCACAGCACGCAGTGTTCGCGGCGTTCGTCAGCATGATCGGTGGATCGGGCAAGTCGATCGAAGAGTCATACCGCGTCTCGGGCGGAAAGCTCGAAGCGCTGAGCAAGCTGATGACCCGCGACGACGTTCCGATCCTCGTCAGTCCTCGGAAAAACAGCATAGAAGTGCAGGGCAATGCGCTCGAGCAATCGGTGTTTCGCGCGTTCATCAACATGATCGACCCGCCGACGGGCAGTCGCGCAGACACCGGCGGCGCTGCATCAGCCGCCTACCTCCGAGCGGCGACCGAGTACGCCGAGTCGGCGGAGCTCGCCGGGTATGTGGAGGCTCGCGATCACGCCGCCACGCTCCTCGCCGAGACAACCAGTGACAACTCGGCGATCAAAGACGTGGCCCGTGCCTTGCTCCACGCCGGCGTTGCCACGATGGCGAAGAACGCGGATGTTCCCGACGCCGACGCCGAAGCGCTGCTCGAGCGGGCGTCGATACTCCTGAGCGACTCTGATTCCAACGACTCCGACTCAGAAGACGCGGGCGATTCCGATTCCGATTCAGACGATTCCGGCGCGTAGACACTTGAGAATGCGTTGACGGGGCGGCGCGCCCCGTCAACGCCTCACCAGCCGTTGTATTCGAAGTTGCGCTTCGAGCAGGCGGTGTGGCACCGGTTTCCAACCGGTGGGAGCGCGACCGCGCACATTCGCCGGGTTGAAAGGGAGCATTATGCATCGTTCGCGGCCAGGAATCGTCACCATCTTGCTTGCCGGCTCGCTCATCGCATCGGCGTTTGCAGGAACGGAGAACGAGAACGGCGACGCCGCAGGCACGCTGCGCGCCTTGCACAGCGGAAACGGGCTACTCAACCGCGGGCTGTACGATCTCGCCGTCAAGGAATACGCCGACTTCCTTTCGCAGCATGCGAACAACGCCAAGGCGCCGATCGCACGCTACGGGTTGGCGGTGTGCTTGTTCCGGCTCGATCGATTCGAGGAGGCGGCTGCTGAGTTGACGCGGCTTCAGAGCCTCGACGACTTCGCCTACGGTGCCGAGGTCGCGACCATCCTCGGACAATGCCGCCTCGCCCAACGGGACTACGCCGCCGCGGCGAACGCCTTCGAGAAGGTCGTCAGCAGGCATCGCAAGCACGACCTCGCCGATGACGCCGCTTCCGGCTGGACCGAAGCACTCTACCGCGGCGGCAGATACGAGGACGCGCTGAACCGCTGCCGAAAGTTCGTTTCTCGTTGGGCCGACAGCCCGTTGCGCAACCGGGTCGAGTACTTCGGCGGACTGTCCGAAATGGCCACCGGGGCACACGCCGCCGCCGCGGACCGCTTCACGAAAATGCTCGAAAGGAGCCCCGACGGGAAGTACAACGACCGGGTCACGCTGCTGTTGGCACAGTGTCATCATCGCACCGGAGCGCTCGATGCGGCCGTGCGGCACTATCGCCGGGTCCTCGAACTGGTTTCAAGGGAACTCGTTCCCGACGCATTGCTCGGTCTGGCGTCGATCCTCCAGCAACGCGGCTCGACCGAGGAAGCGGGGCGTATGCTCGATTCGCTGCTCGAGGAGTTCCCACAGAGCGAACTGCGTCCCGCGGCCACGCTGCGCCGGGGGCGTGTCTGGTTCGACGAGGGGAAGTACAAACGCGCGTTCGCGTCGTTTGAGGAGGCCGGCCGGGCGGACGCGACGCTCACCGACCGGACGGAGTATTGGATGGCCAAGTGCGCGTTGCGACGCGGCGAATTCGCCGAAGCCGCAGAGCGCCTCGGCCGAGCAGTCACACAACACCCCGACAGCGAACTGCTCCCGGAAATGCACTACGATCGCGCCGTCGCCCTCGTTCGTGCGGGCGAACCGGATGCCGCCGTCGATGCGCTCGAAACGTATCTCAGTCGCTTCGGCGAGCACGGCATGGTTGCCGAAGCGATTCACCTGCTCGCCGCGACGGAACACCAGCGGAAGCACTACGAAGACAGCCTCGCCCATTGTCGCAGATTCGCCGATCGATTTGTTGCGCACGATCTGTTGCCGACGGTCGTGTTTCTCACAGCGGAGAACGAGTTCCTCCTGCAGCGCTACGCGAAGGCCGCGAACCTGTTCCGCGAGTTCCTGAAGCGATACCCGGATGCTCCCGAAGCGTCCAAGGCCCGGTTCCGGCTCGGGACCGCGATGTACCGGCTCGACAAGCTCGACGACGCGCAGGTGTTGCTCACTCAGGCGGTGGATGAACTCGGCACCGACGGCGCATTCGCGTCGTCGCTGCTGGCGCTCGGCGACGTGCATTTTCGACGCGCTGAATGGAAAAAGGCCGAGCACTTCCTGAGCGTCTACCTGTCCGGCAATCCGTCCGCGTCCGTCGACGACGCGCTGCTCAAGCTGGGTCTGTCTCGTCAGCGGCAGGAGCAATACGAGACGGCATTGACCGCCTACGATCAGATTCTCGCGCGGCACAAAGAAAGCCCGCACCGCTTGCAGGCTATGTTCGAGCGCGGGCAGGCGCTCGTAGCGCTGGAACGATTTAACGAAGCCGAAAAAGCCTTCCGCAGGATCCTCGAGGAGGGCGATGACTCCCGATTCGCCGCGTTCGCACGCAAGCATCTCGGCACCATCGCCATCAACAAGCGCGATTTCGACGCCGCCGCCGAGTATTTCGATCAGGCGGCGATGGCCATGACCGGCGGCGACAGCGACGCCGACGCGCTGTTCCACCGGTCCCTCGCGCTGATGGGCGGGCAGCGATTCGGTGAAGCGGAAAAGGTGTTTGAGAAGTTCCTTGACCGCCACGCGTCCGACGACCGAGTTGGGCAAGTCCGTGCTCGGCTGGCTATCGCGCTCAGCCGGCAGGATCGGTACGCCGAGACCCTTGACGTGATCGGCAGGCTGGAGGGCGGCGAACACGCCCGTCTCGATGCCGCGCTTCAATCGGCCGTGCAATACGAAAAGGCCTGGTGCTTCCGGAAGCTGGGAAGAGTCGAAGAAGCCGCTGACGCCTATCGCGCGCTGCTGGCCCGCGACGTCCGTCAGCCCTCAAGCGTTCACGCCATGCTCGATCTAGCCGCGATCGAAGCCGACGCGGGTCGGTACGAACCCGCGATCGAACTCCTCCGGCGGTTGCGTGACGAGACCCACTCCGGCGGCGTTGACGCCCCCGCCGAAGTCAAGGAGCAGTCCCTCTACCGCCTCGCGGTGTGCGAATACAAGTTGCGGCGTTTCGCCGAGGCGGCCGATCTGTTCGGGGAGTTCCTCTCCGAATTCCCGGACAGCGCGCTTATCGCCTCGGCGAGTTTCTTCTGCGGTGAGGCGCTCTTCGAGACGGACCGGCACGAACGAGCGGTGGACCACTTCACCCGCGTGGTGGAACGCTTCCCGTCCGACGCGGCGTATCCCGCGAGTCTCTTGCGGCTCGGCGAGTGCCAGTCGATGCTGCAGCGCTGGGCCAAGAGCGAGCGCGCCTTCGCGGAGTATCTCGATCGATTCGCTGATCAGGAGTCGTGGTTTCAGGCGACGTTCGGTATCGGTTGGGCACGCGAAAACCAACAACGCTACGACGACGCGATGCGGGCGTACCGTGAAGTGGTCGACCGTCACCGCGGTGTGACCGCCGCCCGGGCGCAGTTTCAAATCGGCGAATGCCTGTTCGCCAAGAAGGAGTACGCCGACGCGGCGCGCGAGCTGCTCAAAGTCGACATCCACTACGCCTATCCGGAGTGGAGTGCAGGCGCCCTCTTTGAAGCCGGCCGATGCTTCGAAAAGCTCGGCAAGCTCGTCGAAGCGCGAGCGCATTTCCGCCAGGTAACGGAAAAGTACGCCGACTCGCGATGGGCGACGATGGCCAACCAGCGCCTCGAGGTCGTGACCGCAGGCGGATTGCCCGGACGATGATGCCTGGTGTACTGTTTCATTATCACCGACGCGTTTGTGAACCGAGCCGCGACCGTACGGGAGCGGTTTCCCTGGTCCGCTCCCTGTCGGTCGCGGCTCGGATAAAAGGGCATCTGGCTGAAACACTACACTAGGAGTTAATCCGTGAGTGCAATTCCGATGACACCGTGGGTCACACTGCTCGGCCAGGTGATGCCCGACCCCGCGGCCGCCAACGCCGCGCAGGTCCAGTCGATATGGGATTTCGTCCTCAAGGGCGGACCGATGATGATCCCCATATTGCTCTGCTCGCTCGTGGCAATGACAGTCCTCACGGAGCGGCTGATCACGCTGAGCCGCCGCAAGGTGATCCCCCCCGATTTTCTCGCTGGGCTCACCGATACCATCAAGCCCGACGTGGCAAGTCGCAACGAGGCGCTCGCCTACTGCAAGAAAAGCGGCAGCCACGTCGCGAACATCTTTGCCGTCGCCATCAAGCGATTCGGCGAACCCGTCGAACTGCTCGAAAAGCACATTCAGGAGGCGGGCGAACGCGAAGTCCTGAAACTCCGCAAGTACCTCCGACTGCTCATGGTGATCGGCGCCATCGCTCCGCTGATGGGGCTTCTCGGCACCATTTTCGGCATGATCGAAGCCTTCCAAACCGTCGCGACGTCGGGCGAGGCACTGGGAAAAACCGAGTTACTCGCCGAGGGCATCTACGAGGCCATGATCACCACCGCCGCGGGGCTGCTCTTAGCCATACCCGTTCTCATCGCATACCACGGCATCGCAGCCAAGATCGAGGGACTCGTCGGAGAGATGGACCGCTTGACGGTCGACTTCATCGAGGAGTACGCCGGTCACGAATTTGTGTCGCCGGTGCCGGCGGAAAGGCTGTCGCAACCCGGCGGCAACGGGCGGTCGGATGAATCCGTAGAAAAGGTCGAACCGGCGACGGTCGCTTCCTGACCATCGGGCACCCCCTCGGGCGAGGAGCGTCTTCCATGCTGATCAGAAGCCACGACACCAACCTCACATTGGCCATCGAACTGACGCCCCTGATCGACATGGTGTTCCTGCTGCTCATCTTCTTCCTCGTCGCCACCACCTTCAACCAGACCGAGCGCGAGATGCAGATCGCGCTGCCGTTCGCCGGGTCGGCCGGACCGATCAGCGGCGCCCTCCGCGAAATCATCGTAAACGTCAACGCAGAAGGCGGAATCATCGTCGGCGGACGGACGATCGAGGACGATGATCTGCGATCGCTCATCAACGACGCCGTCGCGATCAACCCCGATCAGAAAGTCACCGTCCGCGGGGACCGAAGCACCGCGTACGTCCACATCGTCCGCGTGCTCGACGTCTGCAAGGGCTCCGGCGTCCAGGAGCCGTATCTCGACACCGTGCTTCAGAAGTGAGCGCTGTGTGGCACCGGTTTCCAACCGGTGGAACCCGAATGAAGATCATCCTGACCATCGTCGTCGTCCTGCTCGGTGTCGCCCTCGGCTGCGTCGCGTGGTACGTCCTGCCGACGAGCCAGCGATTCTACACCGACGCCGACACCATCAAGCAGCCCGTCGATCGCGCCGTCACGCGCGACATCCTCTGGCAGCCGCCGGTCAGGCTCCCCGACGCGATCAACGCGACGGGCGATGACTACGAACCCCGCATGTCGGCCGATGGACTGACGCTCTTCTTCGTTCGCGGAAAGGCCGGGCAAAACGCGGACATCTTCACTTCTTCGCGCACGACCGAGGGTTGGTCCACCCCAAGACCACTCGAAGCGGTCAACACCGAATACGAAGAGCTGGGTCCCGAGCCGTCGGCCGACGGTCAGTCGCTTCATTTCTACAGCGACCGGCCGGGCGGTGTGGGCGGCTACGACCTCTGGGTGACACACCGCGGCACCGATGGTTGGCGCGACGCCGTCAACCTCGGCCCGACCGTGAACACCGGCTACAACGAGTACGGGCCCGCGCTCACCCCGGACGGCGAGACACTCTACTTCTGCTCGAACCGCCCGCGTCCGGACGACGCCCAACAGCCCGACGGGAACGCCTGGCCCGCCACAGTGCGCGAGGACCTGTTTCACCGCGACTACGACCTCTACACCGCACCGATCTCCGCCGCCGGGGTGGGCGTCGCCCGACCGATAGTCGAGCTGAATTCACCCTACAACGAGGGACGCGCCGCGGTCAGCCCCTTCGGGGACTTCCTGTACTTCGGTTCGGATCGACCCGGAGGCGCCGGGGGTTTCGACCTCTATCGCACGCGCCGACTGGGCGGCGGTCACCAATCGCCGGAAAACCTCGGCGACGCCGTCAACACAGCGTCCAACGAACTCGATGCGGGTCTCGCCCTCGGCGGGTACGGCCTTCTGTTCAGTTCGGACCGACCGACACAACAGACCGATTCGGCTGGAGAATACGACATCTACTACACGACCTCCCGAGAGGTCTTCCTCGACGCCGAGACGCACCAGCGGACGATCGACTGGGCCGCACTGTGGTCGGCCGTCGGACCGAATCTGCTGTGGGCGCTGCTCGCGCTCCTCCTGCTGCTGGCGCTGCTCGCGCTCATCCGCGGCGCCCGTGACCGGCGCCTGAGCCTGCTCGCGCGGTGCCTGCTGACATCAGTCTTCGCCCACCTGCTGCTCATGATGCTGTTCAACTTCTGGGAAGTCACCGCTGGGGTAGCTCATGCGCTTCGCGGAAAAGGTGCCATACGGGTGGCACTCGTGTCCTCGGAGAGCGATTCCGGCATCACGACGCAAATACGGGGAGGCCTGACCGAGATCGACATCCCCGACACGCCCATGATTGAAAACCAAAGGTCGGAAGAAACCGTCGACACCAGCGCCGAGCACGCCATGGCGACGCTGACCGTCGACCGCCACGAGCAGGAGGTTCATGACCAGCCCCACGTAAACGGTGAATTCACCGAATCCACAACGCCCGCCGCCCCCGCAACGTTCGCCCGACACACCCCGGCCAGGCACGAGTCGCCCGTCGAACTCACCCTCCCCGAGGTTCCCGACCGTTCCAACGAGGGCGATCCGGAGTCGCGGGAGCAGACCGCGCCCCGAAGTCCACGCGCTAGCGAGCCGGCGCCGATCGCTCTGGCCGACCTTCACGCGCCGGCGACGGCGCATCTCACGACGCTTGGACCCGAGCCCGGCAACATCGCGAACGCGATCACGACCGGCGAGAGCGTCACGCCCGATCCGCAGCTTCGCGAAGCGGCGCCGGCGCGGACGATGGAGCCCATCGTTGCCCGAACGGAGCCGAGCAACCGCGGCGACCCCGTTGACCTCACGCTTCCCGTTGCTCCCAACCGTCAAGCCGCGGGCACCGAAAATGCGAAGCCGAACATCGCCGTGCCGACACCCGAATCGCTCCGGAGCGAGACGTCAACAAGACCCGGCGCAATCGCCGAAGTGTCGCTTGCGAAAATTCAACCGAAAAACCGCGAGGGCGGGTTCGCCGATTCCACGCTGGCCGACGACTGCGCCCCGATCCCCGCCGACGCCCTCCCGACCCAAAGCCGGGTGATCGGACCGACAACCGACCCTATTCGGAGCCTGGACCGTGTGGCGGTGAACCTGGCCACACTCGACGAAGCACCCGCCGACGCTTCCGCCGACGAAACCCGCGCGAAGCTCGACCCGGCCCGACCAGTGTCACCTCATGGCACCAGCGTCGTCGGTTCTACCCCCGTGGACGAAGCCCGGCGGCTGGCTGAACTCCGTCCCGACGAAACCGCGACATTGCCCACGGATCAGCAGTTGGCGCCGAACACCGCCGATCGCTCGTCCGACGCTCGCCCTTCCTCCCACACCGAGAGCCTCTCCGAGGCACTCGCCGCCCCGCTCCCGCCCGTTGAGGCCATCAAGCTGTCACTGCTTGAAGAGGCCGGCACGGCGGACGACAGGGACGAAGCGGCACCCGAATCGAGCGCACTGCAACCCATCGCCCCGCGGTTCGCAGATGCGGCGAATTTACCGTGCAAACTCCAGCCACCCACGCAACGGATCGTCGATCTTCCTCCACGCGACGACGCGGTCGCCCCGCGCACGCCGTCGGATGCGATCTCGACCGTTGAGCCGCTCCCGGCCGCCGCGTTCGCATCCTATGCGCCGAAACCGCCCACGCTCGAACTCGCACGCCATCGCCTGGACAACAACATCGACAGAGAACCTCTGTTTACACTCCCCGATCTGCGTCTGCCGATCGAGGTCGCCCCCGTCGAAAACCCCTATGCACAGCGTGCTCCGGAGCAGCGCAAGGAACTCCTGGATGCCATGGGCGGCAGCAACGATACGGAGCAAGCCGTCAATCGCGCCCTCTCGTGGCTGGCCGAGCATCAGAGCACCGACGGGCGATGGGACTCCGACGGGTTCGACGAAGGCTGCGGCAAGTGCGGCGGTGAAACCGACGTCGAAGTCGACATCGCACTCACCGGACTGTCGCTTCTCAGCTTCCTCGGCGCAAACCACACGCATATCGAGGATGGAATGTACCGGGACACCGTCAGCCGCGCGATAGACTGGCTGCTCGACCAGCAGGTCGAAGACGGCGACCTTCGCGGACACGAGACCATGTACAGCCACGGGATCGCGACGATCGCTCTCGCCGAAGCGCTGTCCATGACCGGAGATCTCCGCCTGCGACCCGCCGTCGAACGGGCCGTCGACTTCATCGAGAATGCCCGCAATCACCGCGCCGGCGGATGGCGCTACGAACCGGGGCAGGCCGGAGACACGTCCGTGCTCGGCTGGCAGGTCATGGCGGTGAAAAGTGCCCGATTGGCCGGCGTCGGCGTGCCGAACCGGACATTTGAAGCGGCACGAGATTGGCTCGACAAGGTCAGCACGCGTCGCCATCGCGGGCTCTACGCATACCAACCCAACCGCAAGCCGTCACCCGCCATGACGGCCGAGGGCATGTTCGTCCAGCTCGTGCTCGGCCGGCACCCGCACGATGCCAGAACACGGGAGTCAGCCGCGCTCGTCGTGCAGACACTGCCCGATTGGGACGCCGACGCGAGCACCTACACGTGGTACTACGCCACGCTCGCACTCTTTCAACGTCAGGGTCCCGAATGGTCAACCTGGAACGACGCCCTGACCACCGAGTTGCTCGATCACCAACGCGACCGCGGTCGGCCAACCGGCAGTTGGGATCCGGTGGACGAGTGGTCCAACGTCGGCGGGCGCGTCTATCAGACCGCCATCTGCACGCTCATGCTCGAGGTGTACTACCGCTACCTGCCGATGTACGCCGATCAACCCCCGGACGACGCCATCGGCACGATCCGCGGCAAGGTGACCAACGCCGGAACCGGCCAGCCCCTGCCCGACGCCGACATTCGCCTCGACCTGCCCGACGGACAACCCGAGACCGTTGCCACCGGCGCAGACGGCACCTACGTACTATTCGTGCCCCAGGTTCCCGAGCACTTCGCGCTTTCGGTTTCCCACGACGGATTTGTACCGACGGCCGCCGATGTCTCCGCCGAAGATATCGAGGGCACTACGCTCGAACTCGATTTCGGGCTGCGACCCCTCCGCGATGACGTCATCGCCGTCGAAGCGGCGCCGGACGTACACCATCTTGGAAACGACCAATTCACCGGCCGGGTCAACAGTCAGTTCCAGCGCGACTCCGAAGGGCGCGTCCACCAAGCCGAGTTCCTCGTCGCGCCCAATCAACTTCCGCCCCGAGTGCGCGAAGCGCGCGTCTGGATGCTGGTCAAGGGCGTGCAGTGCCCCCACCGCATCAACATCAACGGTCGGCGCGTGGCGGAACTCGACGACTCACCCCGCGACGGCAGCTTCGGCGAGTTCAGCGCATCCTTTGACGCAGAACTTCTGGTCGATGGAACCAACGCGATCACCGTTCAAGCCATCAGCTGCAACGGCGACCTCGACGACTTCGAATTCATCAACGCGCAAATCCACCTCTCGAACTGACCAGACCCGGGTGGCGCTTGGCTCCAGCCGTGGGGAACACGAATCGGAACCGCGTTCCGCCCCCATCTCTGGAGCAATTGCGTCCACCGCGCATTTGACGATCAAGATCGCCTCCCACGCTGCCGAAATGTCACGTAGTCATTACCGGACCGCCCGCGGTCCTCGGGGAGTCGAGACGCATGACGCTTGGCACGTTGAAGACCATCCTGGTTCTCGCGCCGCATCCTGACGACGCCGAACTCGGTTGCGGTGGGACCATCGCGCGACTCATCGAAGAGGGCGTGCGCGTCTACACCGCGACGTTCAGCCTCTGCGAAGACTCGCTGCCCCCCGGTTGGCCACACGGCGTCCGCGAGGTCGAAGCCCGCAAGGCGATCCGCGAACTCCCGCTGCCGCAGGACGACCTGCTGATCTACCGCTACCCCGTGCGCCGGCTGGCCGCCTTCCGGCAGGAGATACTCGACGACCTCGTTCGGCTGAACACCGAGCTCTCGCCCGACATGGTGCTGCTCCCCTCGACCGACGACCTCCATCAGGACCACTCGACGGTTGCAATCGAGGGCTTCCGCGCCTTCAAGGGAACGTCCATCTACGCCTACGAAATGCCGTGGAACAACATGGCCTTCAGAACGTCGGCCTTCGTCGCGATCGGCGAGGCGCATCTCGAGCGGAAGATCTGCGCGCTTTCACACTACGAAACGCAGCGCGATCGACCCTACATGTGTGAGGAGTTCACCCGCGGGCAAGCCCGCACGCGCGGCGTTCAGATCGGCGTGCCCTACGCCGAGGCCTTTGACGTGATTCGCACTGTCTACCGCTAATCAACCCGGCTGCTCGATCAGGCGCGCCTTTCGCTCGCCGCAATCGAGCGACCCCTCTTCCGTCCACAGCACGTGCGCTCGCACCGACAGGTCTTGGCGAATCTCGGCTTCCAGACGCGGCAGCAACACGTCGCGCTGCCGTCCGTCCACGGTGCCACGAACCTCAACCTTCAGAGTAGCGGACTGCAGCGGCTCCGCGCCCTCGCGCAGCAAGCGGTACGCCCCCGTGAGCTGCTCCGGGAAACGCGCCACACACTCGCCAAACGCGGCCGGAAACACGTTCACGCCTCGAACGACGATCATGTCATCCGACCGCCCGAGCACGGCGAACCGAAAACCGGTCTCTCCACACGGGCAGTCCGCGACGCCCAGAATCTCGATCACGTCGCGCGAGCGGAATCTGAACAGCGGCTGCGCTTCGCGCACGAGATGGGTCAGGACCAACTCGCCCCGCACACCGGGTGCCAACGGCAGCGCGTCGAGCGTGCGAGGGTCAATCAGCTCCGGTAAGAGGATGCCCGCACCATGAAAGTGCAACCCCTGCCGACAGCGACACTCGCCACCGAAGATGCTCAGCACGTCCGACATCCCGTAGTTGGCGTCGATCGCCTCCATGCCCCATTCCGCCTCGACCGCCCGCCGGAAGCTCGGGTTCTGCACGCCCGGCTCGCCGCCCAGCAGCGCCTTCTCAAGTCCCAACTCCGCGGGTTCGATCCCGAGCTCGCGACGCGCCAACTCCGCCAGCCGCGCCAGGTAGGACGGCGTACACGAGATGCACGTCGGACGGATCGCCTGAATGACCTCCAGCAGATACTTGGAGTTGCCCACGCCGAACGGAACAACGGTCGCGCCGGTCCGCTCGAGGCACAGATGGTCCGTCACCCCGCCGGACCACATGCAATAGCTCAGGCAATGCACCACCGTGTCGTCGGGCGTGACACCCGCGCACCGAAACGCCCGCGCGCCCGCCTCCGTGGTGGCCTCGATGTCGCGTTCCGTCAGCAGCGTGAAGAACGGTCGGGACGTCGTACCGGAGGTGCGATGCACACGGACAATGTCACTCTGTGGCACGGCCAGGAGCCGCCCGAACGGCGGGTGTTCGGCCTGATCCGCGAGCAGGTCCGATTTCTCGATGAACGGCAGGACGGTCAGATCGAACCCGTCGTCGAAATCCCGCGGCGTAATACCGGCAGCCTCGAACCGCTCGCGCCAAAACACGCTGTGCCCAAATGCGTGATGCAGTTGTGCCGGTAACCACGGGGACGCCGTCGACTGATCCGCTAGTGCAGTGTGTTGCGCTGTTTCCATTTTTTTCGAGCCGCGCCCGTGAGGAAGCGGCCACGACCCATGTTCGAGACCGCTCCCTGACGGTCGCGGCTCGGTTCAGAATAACAACTCCTGCTCATGACCGAGCGACCGCCGCAACCAGCGGAGCCGGCGTAGCGTGGTCATCACGGCATTCGCGCATCTCGTACGGCTCATCGTCGCCGTCCGCGTACCAGACGCGCAGGAACCCGTCACAGTCAACCGTCGCGCTCGCGGGTATCTGATAAGACGGGTTCCAACCGAGCCGCTCCGCGATTCGGTAACCCGTCCGCAGCAGGATTTCGTTCTCGCCGTTGCGCTTGAGGATCGTCCCGTGATACAGCGACACCTTGCCGATGTCGGTCATCGCCGCGAAGTGCGGTTTCGCGCGGCCCGAAAATGCTCCCGAAGCGCTCAGCCGATTGACCAACTCCAGCCCGCGGGCCACCGAAGTCCGATGATGCGACATGCCCCACATCGGAATGCAATGGAAGAGATAGTGCGCCTCGACCGCGTGCCTTCGGAGGAGGTCGTACAACTCCTCGAGCGTTTCCAGAGAATCGTTCACCCCCTTGAGCAGCGGGTGCTGGTTGTAGATGAGAACGCCGGCCTCCTGCAAGCGCCACAGTGATTCCACCGTCTCAGGCCAGAACTCCACGGGGTGATTGAACTGCGTGCCGATCTCGAATCGCAGATGCGGGTGCGCCCGAAACATCGCGACCATGTCTTCGTCGATCTTCACCGGGTCCTGCATGAACAGACGCGTGCCGATGCGCACGATCTCGACGTTCGGGGCGTGCCGCGAAATCTCCGCGAGCGCACACTCCACCAGCACGCGCGCCATCAGCGGGTCGCCTCCGGTGATCAGGATCTCATGCACATCATCACGGCACGCCGGCGAGCCGAAGTACTGAGCAGCGGCGCGAATCTCGTCGGGGGTGAGCGTATCGACGTCGTACTGACCGCGAAGACACCACCGGCAATGGGCTTTGCACGCCGTCGTCAGAACGAGAAGCCCCGTGCGGCGATACAGACGCTCGACACCGCGGAGATGCACGCCCTCGGCACCGGTGAAGAGTTCCGAGTGGTAGTGACGGTCACGCTGGCTGTCGAGATCGACCGCCGCTTCGCGCGGGTCGCAAAGGTACTGCCGCGCGAGCGACAGGTACTGCGGCGAGCGATTCCCGTACCGTGCGGCCGCCTCGTCCATCTTGCGCCGCAGGAACGGTGAGATCAGCTCCTTGAATTGACCGCCCACGCTGCCTGCCACGCGACCCGCACCCCCAAAGCTAAACCACACTCAGTATTCTGGTGAACTGCCCCGGCTCGATGTCGCGCATCTTGCGCGCCGGGTTTCCCGCAAAAACGGTGTCGGCCGGAACGTCGGTCAGCACGTTCGCGCTGATCCCCACGATCGACCGCGGACCGACCGTCTTGGCCTGAATGACAGTCACCTTCGGTCCGGTCCACGAATCCGACTCGATGCGAACCCGACCGCACAAAATCGTCCCCGCGCAGATCCGTGTGTTCCGCCCGACGAACGCGTTGTGCCCGATCTGCACGTGGTCGTCGATCTTCACGTGGTCCTCGATGATCGTCTCGGTCAACGCCGCCCGTTCGATCGTCGTGTTCGCGCCGATCCACACATGATCGCCGATCCGAACGCCGCCGACGTGCGGAAAGTGCAGCGGCGTTCCGTCGTCATCGAGATCGAAGCCGAACCCGGGTGCGCCGATGACGCTGTTGGCTTTGACGAAACAGTCCGCACCGATCGTCGTGCGACCTTCGAGCGCGACCCCGCTGCCGATGATCGTGCGATCACCGATCTCCACCTCGCCGCCGATCGTCGCGTGCGCTCCGATCGTCACGTCGTGCCCGACGCTCGCCTGCCGCGCCACGACCGCCGTCGGGTGAATCCCCTTTTCCGGCCGATCGTCGAAGAAGTGCGCCATCATCTTGATGAAACTGACCCGCGGCGTCTCACTGACGATCCGGTTTCCCTCGAAGGAGTGCGCCAGCGACTCCGGGCAGATGACCACGCCTTCGCGGAAGTCGGAGACCCTCCAGAGGGTTTCGGGCGTCGCTCGACTGGCGAAGGTGATGCCTCCGGGTTGTAGATGATCGAGCGCGCACGGTCCCTCAACGGGCACATCTCTGCCGAGCAATTCAAGTTCCAGATAGTCAGCCACCCCGGCGGCTGTGATCCTTCTTGTCGCGGGCATTTCGCTTCTCCGCACAAACCGTGCATGTGTTTATCGGCACCTGCGCGAACGGTCTTAAGCCCGGGGTGGCCCATCGCTTTAGCGGTGGGGGACTCGAACCCGACGCAGATTCGCATCCCCTCAAAGCCGTGCAGACGCACTATCGGAAACCACAACGCTCCGCGAGTGGGGCGAACCGTGGTTTCCCGCGCCCGGCAGGTTCGGCATCGTTGGGATAATCTCCGAAATCGCCGAATTCCCATCGCCGGGGTCCCCAATCCGGGTTGCCAGAGGTCAGAACGCCGGCCGCAGCCGGCTCGGGACTTGAGAAAGCCCTTTGATCGAGGAGGCTGGTGTGGTATCATGGCGTGGTGTTCGTTCGGGCACGGGCCACTTGGGTTGGGAAATGTCAGCTTGCATGCCGGGCATGTTTGGACTGGCGCATAACGGGAAGCGTCGATCCACATGCGCACCATGTTGCCTGGTGGAGCGATTCTCCCGTGGCACTCCGATGGGTACTGATCAGAGTCGCCGCGATGGGAAACTGGAATTAGGGAACGCACATGCAACCTCTCACGACAGTTCTTCTTGCCGCCGTAGCAATGATACTGAGCAGCGCGACGGCCTCCGCCCAACCCGGCGACCAACTCTTCAAGCTGCTGCCCAGCGATGGCGCGGCGGGCGACTTGTTCGGCTGGTCCGTCGCGATCAGTGGCACCACGGCCATCGTGGGGGGCTATCAAGACGACGACAACGGCTTGAATTCCGGCTCGGCCTATCTGTTCGACACCACCACAGGCCAGCAGATCGCCAAGCTCCTGCCCAACGACGGCGCGGCGGCC
>JAJDDR010000084.1 GCA_029260255.1 Phycisphaerae bacterium | reverse complement strand
GTGTTGCCACCGGCAAGCGTGACGCAGAAGACGTCGGCGAATCTGCCGTTGCGCGATGCGAACGTCATGATCTCGAACACGTCCCCGGGTTGCGGCGCGTAGTCCCCGATCAGATCGACTGCCAGAGTGCCGCCGAGGATGGCTGTTCCTGTCGTGTCGAGCCGGTCGTAGTTGGTGCCGGGAGTCGTTCCACCGATTTCAATATTCAGCGTCCCAGTTGCGGATTGGAAGTAGTCGCCGTCGATGGCCAACGTGCCTGCCGACAGTCCGGGGTGAATCGCGCCGGCATTGGCGACGTCACATTCGAGCGATCCGTTTCCTCCGGCGGTGCCGCGTGTGCGAACGTCGAGCAGTCCGGCGTGGACGCGCCCGGCGTTGGCGACGGTTACCGTCCCGGTCCCCTCGGAACCGACGAAGATCGTACCCGTGGCCGACCAGATGGACGTGCCGCCGTCGACGAGCACGGCACCGTGGGATCCTTGTCGATGTCCGACACCGCCCCAGTTCATGGAAACCGCGCCACCGTTGGTGATGGACAGACTGCCGCCGCCCGCGTTGCCGATGAAAAACTGTTGCGCAGCATCCCACCGTGAGTTGGTGCCCGTAACCGTAGCATCACCGGTGGACCCCGCGAACCGCCCCACGAAGCCGTGCTCGCTCGAGATCGACCCGCCGGCTTCGATGCTGAGCACACCGACGCCGTTGAAGCCCACGGACATTCCACCGTCTTGCTGCCATTCGGACCCGTCGTCGCGAACCGTGACCGAGCCGACAGATCCGGCCGACGCCCCGACGATTCCGCTCGAGTTGGTTGGAGAGTTGCTGACCCCGGTCACCACGCGAGCGCCGCCTTCGATGAGCAGAATGCCGTCGCCTTCCGATGCAACCTGAAGTTGGCCCCGACTCGTCCAGCTCGATCCCTCGCCCGAGACCCGCACGTCGCCGCTCGAGCCGGCGGCCATGCCGATGAAGCCCAGCCCGCCCGAGTTTGGGGCGTTGCCGGTGATGTTTACCCGACCGCGGTCCGAAACTGATAGCGTACCAGTCCCGGCACTGCCGACCTGAAGCTGACCCTCCACATCAAAACGCGAACCCGGTCCGGACACAGTCGCCAGCCCGGGCCCTGGGTTTCCGACGAAGGCAACAGCGTGCCCGTCTCCGCCGTCGAATACGGAAAGCACGCCGCCGCTGTCGATGTTGATCGTACACGCGCCACCGTTGCCACAATCGAAATCCTGCGTATGGGATGAGAAGATGCCCGCGTTTTGGATCCTCAACGTCCCCGGACCGACCTCGGCGATGTCCACCTCGTAGGCGTTCACCACGCCGCTGTTGGTGACGAGCATCGACCCGGACCCTTCCCACCCTATGGTCAGAGTCGCGCTCATCGTCGACCCGGGACCGCTGACGGTCACCTGTCCCGCACCTGTAGGATCAACGCCAATGCCGCACCAGGGGCTGGAGACACTGCCCCCCGCCGTGACGTTGAGTGTGCCTTCGCCGTCAGCTCCGACGTTCATCCAGTCCAAACTCGTAAGACTGGATCCGAGGCCGGTGACCGCCGCAGTACCGCTTGAGCCCGCATATGCTCCAATCGTGATGCCGTCGCTGAAGGTGGCCTGCCCACCGCTTGAGATCTCAAAGTCCCCGGCGCCGGCTAGCCCGACGTTCATCCCCGGAGCGTCGAAGGACCCGCCTTCGACGATCTCCAGCCTGCCCGACGAGTCCGCCGTGTCCCAACCGAGCGAACTCCAACCTTCCGCGTCGAGCGTTACGCTTGCCTCGTTCGAGACCGTGACTTGACCGACGCCGGCGATGCCGACATCCAACCATCGGAGTGATAGCGACGATCCGACACCGTCCACGGTTACAGTACCGGTACCGGTTGATTCGGTCCCGACACCACACCAAGTGGCCGCGACTTGGCCACCCCCTTGGATCGTCAACGCCCCCTGTCCGGCCCAACCGACGTTCATCCAGTGGGGAATGCTAAGCGAAGAGCCGCTGCCATCAACGGTGACTGTCCCGTGAGAGCCGAGGAAGTTGCCGGCAGTGAGCCCAGTTGCATCGTTTTCATCGAACTCGGTGGAGAGCTGTCCACCGTTTCGCAGCGTAAGAACGCCGGTTCCTGCAAGCCCGACATTCATGCCGCGCGTCTCGAACGAGCCGTTGTCAACGACGAGTTCGCCATGAGCTTCGGCCGCGGTACTGCCAAGACTGCTCCAATCGGCGACAACGACGCTTCCCTGGTTCGACACCGTCACCGTGCCGTGTCCCTTGTCTCCGATATTCAACCCCAGCGTGTTCCACGAGCCGGAACTAGTGACGTCCGCTGTGCCGATCCCCGTAGCTTCGGTTCCAACACCGATCCACGCGCTGGACATGGTCCCGCCGTTGATGTTGAGTATCCCGGTTCCCTTCCAGCCTACGTTCGCCCACCCGGCATTGTTCCAAACGGCTCCTGAGGCAATCGTAGCTCTGCCGGTGGAACCAGGCTGTTCGCCGAGATTAGTGACGTCGGACGTCACGGTCGCGCTGCTGCGAATGGTCAACTCGCCGTCACCGGCCACGCCGACCATCAATCCCTCGTCGGCTACGACCGCGGAGCCGGGATCCTCAACGGTCAGTGTTGCCGTGCTCCCCTCTGTGCGCGCCAGTCCGATCCAGTGGTGCAGCAGAAAGTCGCCGCCGTTCCGGACGGTGACGACGCCGTTGCTGCTTTCGCTTCCGAGGTTGGTGGGCTGTGTGACCTCGACCGTTCCGTCGTCAATGACGAGTGTACCGTCACCAAGGTACCCGACATTGAGCCACTCGGAACACGTCCAAGTGGAAGTCGGACCCGTGACCTCAGCATACCCCGTTGCGCCGGTAAAGCGACCGATGTCGGCGTAGGTGTTGAAGACTGATCCACCGTTCTCGATGAGGAGCGTACCGTCTCCGTGCTGTCCGATCGCCAAGTTGTTGTTGCAGTTCAGGACGCCCTGTTGACCGGATACCGTGATCCCGCCGTTGCTGGTTCCCAGGTCGCCGACGACAAACTCCTTCGCGGCGAGGGTGCCGTTGCGAATTGTCAGGTGGGCGTCAACTGGGAGGTTCGTCGGTGTACCGTCCGTGTCCGTAATGACACTCCCGACGATTACGGAGATGCCGTTCGCACCGGTGACTGTCAGGCTGCCGCTGGCGGTCGGATCGTTCGGGCACGATCCCGCCGCCGCGCTGCCGGGACCGAAATCGAACGTAAAGGCGTCGTCCTGGATTTCGAGGCGTTGGATGACCACGTCGTTACCCGGGTGGGTGACCGCACTGCAGTTGGGGACGTTGAAGCAGAAGTCCCCGAAGTGTACGACGTGAGGCCAGCCCGGATTGCCGCCGGGGCTCTCCTCAGCACCAAAGATCGCCCGATCATCACAGGGCAGGCCCGGATCGAGTATGCACTGCTCACCTGGATATACGTAGTTCAGCCAATTATCCCCGTGCAGGAACGAGGCCTCGTCCGGCGGGTTGCTCATGCAGCCGTCCTGATACCCGACCCAGTAGATGTCGTCCGCGCGGACCGGGACAATCGCAAGACAGATTCCAAGTAACGGAGCTAGTGGGCTGAACTTCGATTTCATGCTATTGGCGTCCATCATCGTGCATTATTCCCATTCTGTCCGGAGCCACTTCGACCTCCGAGCGAACGGCGGTCTGTCCATAGAACTGGATACGCTGGTCAGACCCGAATCTGCCTGAGAATACCAGAAAACCGGCCTGGAATTCGAGGCCGGGATGGTCGCAGGGGTCGGTGAGCATAATGGTGATGCCAACTACTGTTGAGGCTGATGGTTGCGGCGATTATCGGTCGTGTTGATCAGCGTTTGCCCAGCGGCAACACCGCCTCATCGCGCAGGGTCATCCACTCATCGGCTGTTTCGAACCAGAGTAAGCCGCGGGCGGCGGTGTTGACCGAGCCGTCCTGGGCTTGGAGCCCGGGGGGCCAAGCGGAGGGGTCGGCCTGTGCGAGGTGGTCGCGCGCTGTGGCGGGGCTTCCGAGTTGGGCGTGGGCGACGGCGAGGATGAGGTGGTTGACGGCCGGTGCGTCGTGGAGCGCGAGGGCAGCTTGGGCATGTTGGACCGCTGCGGTGTAGTCGTTTCTCTGGAGCGCGAGCAGGGCAAGGAGGCGCTTGGCTTTGCCGGATGCCTCGTCGGCGAGTTGATCAGCGAACGTGGCCGCGGTCGTGGCTTCGTTTGGCGCCTCGTCAATGAGCATGCGGGCGCGGAACAAGTGGGTCTCCCACCGCTGGCGATCCGCCTCCACGGCGATGCGAATGGACGTACGCGCCTCGTCGTGTCGACCGACGTGGTGCTGCAGCATCGCCAGCGTGCGCCAGGCGTAGCTCCGCACGTAGGACTCGATTTCCGGGCGAGCGTACTCCGTTTCGTCCGCCAGTTTTGTGGCCCGCGATAGGTTATCAAGGGCGTCGTTGGCATTGCCCGCAACGGCATTCATCATGCCGAGGTTCACCCAAAGCGCGGCGTCTTCGCGATCGAGCTCCAGCGCTTTCGAGAACGCTGCTATCGCCTCGTCGGTGCGGTTCAACTCCCGCAGATAAACGCCCTTGTCGCGGTAGTTGGGGGCGTGGCGTGGGTATGCCGCGATGGCGCGTTCGATGAATCCGAGCGCGTCGCGCAAATAGGCGGGGTTCGGAGGCCACTCGTTGTAGTACTGTCGCTTTCGCAGAATGGCCATGTTCCCCAGCGCGTTCTGGCTCGAGGGGTCGAGGTGGAGTGCGGCCATGAACTGCTCCTCGGCGTCAGCGAACTCGTCTCGGTCCAGGAACGCCGAACCTGTGTCGTTCAGCGCACCGATGCGGCTCTCACGGCTCTTGGCGTGCGACATATAGACCGTCACACACAGTAAGAGCAATGCCGCGCCGGCGATCGTGCGGGACTTGTGCCTGCGGATGAACTTGGCACAGCGTGTCAGTGGTCCGGGCTGTCTTGCGACGATTGGCAGATCGCTGCCAAACCTCCTGAGGTCGTCGGCGAAGGCGCGGGCGGTGGGATAGCGCGCATCGGGCGACTTCTCTACGGCTTTGAGGCAAATCGTCTCCAGATCGCGGGGGACGGTGGAGACGATCCGACGCGGCGGCGTTGGATCCCGGGTGATGAGTCGGCCGAGGATTTCCTTTTCATCTTCGCCGGGAACGGCCGGCTGGAACGCGAGCAGCTCGTACATGGTCGCGCCGAGGGAGTAGATGTCCGTGCGGTGGTCGATGCGCATACGCTTGGCCATCGCCTGTTCGGGGCTCATGTAGCGGAGCGTTCCCAGCAGTGATCCGGTCATGGTGACCGAAGCCTCGTTGATGTCCTTGGCGAGCCCGAAGTCGGCGATCATGATGCGTCCGTCGTTGGAGAGGATGAGATTGCCGGGCTTGATGTCGCGGTGGATGATGCCCTCGGAGTGGGCGTAGTGCAGCGCGTCCGCGGCGTCAGCCATCCACCTCGCGACCTGTCTGTAGTAGACCCGCCCTCGGCCGGTGGAAGAG
>JAJDDR010000083.1 GCA_029260255.1 Phycisphaerae bacterium | reverse complement strand
CTTGGCGTCGCCCAGCGAGATCAACATCTCACGCTGAGCCGCCGACACCTTCAGGTCGTCGACCATCTTGGCGAAGGCGTCGGCGTCCACCTTGTCCCGCTTGTCCAGAACCGCGTACACCGCGCTGAACCGCGACGGGTCCAGCGCACCGTTTTCCAGCACGGCCGCTAACAGCGCCCGCGAGTTGATCTTTAGAACGAAGCGTTCCGGCGTCAGCCCCGCTTCCAGAAAGAAGTCGGCCGCAACGAAGATACACTCCGCGTCGGCCAGCACGTCGTCTTCACCGAGGATGTCGATGTTCCACTGAAAAAACTCGCGCAGCCGCCCGCGCTGAGGACGCTCCGCCCGACACAGACGCGGCATCGAGAACCACTTGATCGGCTTCGACAGCCCGTTCGCCCTCGCCGCCACCATCCGCGCGATCGTCGGCGTCATCTCCGGGCGGATCGCGAACTCCCGATTGCCCCGGTCGCTGAAGCTGAATAACTCGCTAACGATCTCGTCGCCGCTCTTGACGCGGTACAAATCGAGCGATTCAAAGATCGGACCGTCATACTCCTCGAACCCGTTGCGAATGGAGACCCGCCGCCACAGATCGACGATCCAATTGCGGGTGGCCATCGCTGGCGGGTAGAAATCCCGGGTTCCCCGAGGGCACTGAAACTTCATGGGCGCGCAACTCGCTTTCGCCGGAGGGTCATCGCGGTCAACCGGTCACGGTGTCGGTATGTGTCCATCGAAGACGCGCTCGGTGCCGGAACCGTCGAGCACGCGAAACCGGACGTAGGTCGTCGCGGATTTGTTGATCTCGTCGGCAACCGGTGCGTACATGATCGTGCTGACGCCCTCGGAATTCGGCTCCGCGATTTCATACCCACGGCCGTCCGCTGTCTTGTGATAGATGGTTGCGACCTTGCCGTCCGCCCGGTGCAGTTCGAGCCGCCCACCGCCGAGATCCAAAGCAACGTCGCCGCCCGGAATCGGAATCTCGACCAGCGAGCGATACACGCTCAACGCTACCGAGTCCGACGCGATCACCCTGTCGCGCTGATCGAACGGATCGTCGGCCCGAACCCACGCGTCGCCGATCTGCTTGGTGTCGCGAACGCCGTTCTCGCGGTACGCCTCGGCCGTGACGGCGATCGCGTCGCCCTCGCGCAACCCCAACACGTCGAACGCGAACCGGTAGTGGCCCGTCTGGTTGTCCAGATCGGCCTCAATCTGCTCGGACCCCGCCCGAGCGATGCAGTAGTCCACCGCGCCCACCGGGTCGCGCGGACCACGCTTGAGCACCCCCTTCGTCAGGACGAAGCTGAAGTCCACATGCTCGCCGACGTGTACCATCTGCTGACCGTCGGTCGACCACGGTCGCCCCGGCCCGCTGTCCGTGGCGAGAGACGCGCTGGAACATCCCGCGACGCAGACACACAGCAGCGTCATCGCGACCGTTCCCCCCCCCACCGCGACCGCCCTACCGTACGCCAAGCTGCGTGAGTGTCTCTTTGATTCCACCGTGTTTTCGCCTCGGTGCCTTCTTCCTGGTTTTCTTCCTCGGTGCCGCGGCGCGTTCCTCGGCGAAATGCTCCTTGGCGTGCGCGACGATCTGCTCAGGCTCGGTGAAGAGATGGTCGTATTCATAATCGCCGCCGGAATAGTCACAATCACGCGCCTTGTACTCCCTGCAGATCTGAGGCCGCGTCTCGTAGACACCACACCGATAATCCGCCTGAAGATGCCGGCACACCGAACGAAACTGTATGTACCAGTCTCCGTCCTCGACGAACACCGTGATGCCGCCGTGCATGAGGTACCAGCGCATGTCGTCGAAGTCACGCTTCGTCTCCGGTTCGTCGATCGGCAGCGCGATGTAGTTACAGCACTCGCCCGTGCAGTGTTCGCAGAGGATATTACCCATCGTGTGACGTTTCCTTGCCAAACCGCCGAAGGTGGCGGATTATACGTGCATACGAACCCGGGGGTCAATCGCATGCCGGCACCTGCAGGTCGCCAGCCCCACATCAGAATCATCGCCGGCGCGTGGCGCTCGCGCAAGCTCTCGGTCCCCGCCACCCGGCGGACCCGTCCCATGCCCGATCGAATCCGCGGATCGATCTTCGACATCCTCGCCGCCCGATTCGACCTCGGCGGGATGCTACCCGACTTCAACGTCGCCGATCTCTTCGCCGGCAGCGGCGGAATGGGACTCGAAGCCCTTTCCAGAGGTGCCGCCGAATGTCGCTTCGTCGAACGCGGCCGTCCTGCGCTACGCGTCCTACGCGACAACATCAGCACTCTCGACGCCGCGTCCGCCTGCGAGATTCTCAACGCCGACGCGTGGACAGCGCCGCTCACCACGCCGCGCCCCGAATCGGCCTACGGCCTGCTCTTCGTCGATCCGCCCTACGCCGACGCGCGCGACACCTCCCCCGGAGGCCGCGTCCCGATCCTCCTCGCCGACCTCTACCGGGCAGGATGGGCAGACGAGCGATCCACGTTGGTGTTGCACCACGAGGCGGACATCACATGGGCACCCATCGGGCGGGCACCGTGGGTGGTCCACGACCGGCGTACCCACGGAGGCGCGGCCGTGACGTTCCTCGCCCACGCGCGGCGTGTTGAGGATACGACGGGTGACAAGTATCCTCCGGGCCGGAATGCGGTTTCGAACGATTGCCCTTCGGATCAACACTGTGGCGAGCAAGCAGACGGCCAGACAGACCGGTGAATCGATCATCCGGCGGTTGCATGACGCCGGACACGTCGCCATGTTCGCCGGTGGCTGCGTGCGCGACCAACTCCTCGGGCGCGACCCCAAGGATTACGACGTCGTCACCGACGCCACGCCGGATCGCGTCGCCGAGCTCTTCAGGCGCACCCAGAAGGTCGGCGCCAAATTCGGCGTCGTGCTGGTCCACGTGTCGGGAATGCAGATCGAAGTCGCCACTTTCCGCGTCGACGGCGACTATTCCGACGGACGCCATCCCGACAACGTCACGTTCGGCAACCAGATCGACGACGCCCGCCGCAGGGACTTCACCATCAACGGCATGTTCTTCGACGTCGTGCGACAGCAGATCATCGACCACGTCGGCGGGCGCCGCGACCTCGAAGACGGCATCATCCGCGCCATCGGCGACCCCGACCGGCGATTCGCGGAGGATCATCTCCGGATGGTCCGCGCGGTGCGCTTTTGCGCTCGCCTCGGTTTCGTCATCGAGGACCAAACCCTGGAGGCCATACGCCGCCAAGCCCATCTGCTCCGAACCATCAGCCCCGAGCGTGTGCGGGAGGAGTTGCGGATGACGCTCGAATCCCCATCGCGCGCCGACGGGTGGCGTTGGATCTGCTCGGCCGGTCTGGCAGCCCACATTCTGCCCGGTGTCCCATACGACGCGCAGGATCAAGCGACGGTCGCCACGCGCATCGCCGCCCTGCCCGACAATGCCGGCTTCACCGTCGTCTTGGCCGCCCTACTCGCATCGCTGCCGCCGAAGCGCGCCGGCGAGGTGTGCAGCAAGTTCACCAGCCCCAACTATGAATCGCGCGGTGTGTCCTGGCTCCTGACGCAACTCCCACGCGTTCGGAATCCCGACAACCTCGACCTTGCCGACATCAAGCTGCTGGTCGCCCGCGCAGGCTTCGTCGACCTGTGCGCCCTGCTGCGCGCCGACCTCGCCGCCGCGTCCCTGCCGCCCGATCCTTTCGAGGCGTTTCAAACGCGGGCAAACGCCATCCCGCCGGCGGAGGTCGCCCCCCCACCGTTCATCAGCGGTGACGATCTGGTCGCGCGCAACGTGCCCAAAGGCCCCATCTACGCGGACATTCTCACCACGCTCTATCACGCACAGCTCAATGACGAAATCAGCGACCGCCCCGCCGCCATCGCGCGCCTGGAAGAGTTGATTCCTCGGGCCTGACCCCTACCGGTACAAACCCTGCGCGATGATGCGCTGCATCCACGGCTCGATCCGAATGACCCGCAGGCCGAACTTCTCCCCACACTTGACGGCGTTGCCGGTGCCGATCGGCATGTTGTTCGCAATCAGATCCAGGTCCGCGTCCGCCGCCCTGTCGAACTCCACGATGGTACCCACCGTGAGGTCCAGAATCTTGTCGATCGACATCCGCCGTTCCGCCAACCGGACGATCATGGGCACGCGAACCGGCGCGAGACGCCGAATCGCCGGCGCTCCGGCGTGCAGCTTGAGTGACGCCGGGAGATCCACCGTCTTCGCGGTGGCGCCGGAAGGCGCGAAGACCGGGCGCGCGTCTGCCGAGCCCCCCCGTGCCCCAGCGTCGGTCGCCGAGGAAAGAAGCGCATCGACCTCGGATTGATCGAGAATCTCCATGCCGCACCAACGCTCCGCGCGCACGCGTCCGCCCAAGCGCGGACCGCGCCCCTTGCTCGCTAGATCATCGGAGTGTTCGGGGAGTGACTTGAGGCCCCTACGCCCATCGCTTGATCGTCAGGCAGGCGTTGTGGCCCCCAAAACCGAAGGAATTGCTCATCGCCACGTCGATACGCCGATCACGCGCCGCGTTGGGCACGTAGTCCAGGTCGCACCCGTCGCACGGGTTATTCAGATTGATCGTCGGCGGTGCGATCCCGTGGATGCTGGCCATGATCGTCGCTGCAAGTTCCACGCCACCGCTCGCACCGAGAAGATGGCCGATCGAACTCTTCGTGCTACTGATGGCAAGCTTGAAGGCGTGCTCCCGGAATATGCGCTTGATGGCCGTCGTCTCCGCGAGATCGCCCAGCGGCGTGCTCGTTCCGTGCGCGTTGACGTAGTCGACGTCTTCGGGCGCGACTTCGGCGTCCTCGAGCGCCAAGCGAATGGCCGTGGACGCACCGCGCCCGTCTTCGAGTGGCTGCGTGATGTGGTTGGCGTCCGACGTCGCCCCGTAGCCGGCGATCTCCGCGAAGATCGGCGCCCCCCGCTTCCGGGCGTGCTCCAACTCCTCGAACACGAGGATCCCGGCACCCTCCCCGAGGACAAACCCGTCGCGGTCCCGATCGAAGGGTGACGACGCATTTTCAGGGGGGACGTCTCGTGAGCTCAGGGCCTTCATCGCCGCAAACGACGCGAGACCGAGCGGACACAACGCCGCCTCGCTACCGCCCGTCACCATCACGTCGACGGTGCCCCCGCGGATGTGTGCCATCGCCGAACCCATGGCGTCGGTCGCCGACGCGCACGCCGTGCCCACCGCGTTCGCCAGCCCGTGCATCCCCAGATCGATCGAGATGTTCCCCGCCGCCGCGTTGACCATCAGCTTCGGTATGGTGAACGCCGAGACCCGCCGCGGACCCTTCTCCAACAGTCGCTGCTTCTGCGTTTCGAGTTCCCACAGACCGCCGATGCCGGTGCCGACGATCACCCCCGCGCGGCTCGGATCGATCTTCGACATGTCCAACTGTGACTGCGCCACCGCCTGCCGCGCCGCAACCAACGCGATCTGAGTGAATCGGTCCATACGCTTCGATGCCTTGCGATCGAAGTGCTTATCCGGGTCGAAGTCCGTGCATTCCCCGCCGATGTGGACGTCGAAGTCCGACGTGTCGAACAGCGTGACCTTGCGCACACCGCTCCTGCCTTCGATCAGGTTCTCCCAGAACCTGTCGACCGACTCGCCGATGGGTGTCACGACACCCATCCCCGTCACAACGACACGGCGCTTGCACATGGGAACTCTCGCGAACGCCCGTGGCGCGCCTACTTGCCGTTCAGTTGCGATTGGATGAAATCGATCGCCTGACCCACCGTCTGCAACTTCTCGGCCTCGTCATCCGGGATGTTCATGTCGAACTCGTCTTCCAATTCCATGACGAGTTCTACCGTGTCGAGCGAGTCCGCGTTCAGGTCGTTCACGAACGACGTCTCACGGCGAATCTCCGTGCCCTCCACGTTCATCTGCTCACTGACGATGGCCACTACCTTTGTTTCAATCTCTTCAGCCGTCGGCACCGATGGAACCTCCTCTGCAAACCCTGTTTCCTTGGTCCGTATCGAGTCCGGATCGCCGGAACTATACTGACCGAACACCCGCCACGCAACAGGCGCGACCGGACCCAACCGGTCGATTCGACCGAAAACCTACATGCAAAGTCCGCCGTCCACAACAATCACCTGCCCCGTGATGTACGAGGCACCGGGACCGGCCAGGAACGCCACCATCGACGCCACCTCTGCCGACTCCCCGAACCGGCGAAGCGGAATCATGGTCTTGCAGGCTTTCTTGACGTCCTCGCTCAGCTTCTCCGTCATCTCCGTGTCGATGAATCCGGGTGCGACCACGTTGCACGTGATGCCGCGCTTCGCCAGCTCCTTGGCTGTCGATTTGGACAGACCCACCACCGCCGCCTTGCTCGCCGCGTAATTCACCTGCCCGGGGTTCCCCATGATCCCCGAGATGCTCGAAATGTTGATGATCCGCCCGCGCCGCGCTCGGACCATCAGCCGCGAGACCGCTCGCGTCAGCCAGAACACGGAGTTCAGGTTCGTTCTCACAACGTCGTCGAACTGATCGTCCTCCATGTTCATCAGCAGACCGTCACGCGTGATGCCGGCGTTGTTGACCAGAATGTCGACCCGCTCGTACGTCTTCGCCACATGCTCCACCGCGGCGTCAATGTCCACTCGAATCGTCACGTCCAGCTTGTAGGGGATAATCTCGCCCGACGCACCGGCGTCCTTCGCCTCCGACATGACTGCCGCCAGCTTGCCCTCGTCACGCGCGCAAGCGATCACGCGCGCTCCCGCCTGCGCCAGCGACAGCGAAATCGCACGACCGATGCCGCGACTTGCGCCCGTCACGATCGCAATCTGATCCTGCAATGCACTCATCGTACGCACCTCACCTCACGCCGTAACCGATGGGTCAAGGCTGATGTCCAACCCCTCGACCGTACTCACGTTGATCGTGTTGATCTTTCGATTGATCTTCCGCATCAGCCCCGTCAGCACCCGTCCGGGACCAATCTCGATGAAACTGTCATATCCTTCGGCGATGAACCGTTCGATCGACTGCTGCCATCGCACCGCTTCGGTCACCTGCCGCTTCAACGCCGCCCGGATCGAATCACCTTCACCGTGCGCCGTAGCGTCGACGTTCGCCAAGACCGTGCAACGAGGCGCCTCCATGTTCGTATCAGCCAGGACTGTCCCCAGCGCCTCGGCCGCCGGCGCCATCAACGGCGAATGAAACGCCCCGGCGACCGCCAGCCGAACGCCGCGCACGCCGTGCTTGCTCGCAAGCTTGACCGCCCGATCGCACGCGCCGGTCGTTCCGCTGATGACGATCTGACCCGGGCAGTTGAAGTTCGCGGACACGAGCACCTCGCCCTCGGCCGCGTTCGCGCACAAAGCGTTCACCGCGTCCTCATCGCCCCCGATGATCGACACCATCCCGCTCGGCGAAGCCGTCGCCGCCGCCTGCATGAGTTCGCCGCGACGCCGAACCAGTCGCAACGCGTCCTCAAAGCCGATGCTCCCCGCGGCATACAGCGCGGTGTATTCGCCCAGGCTCAACCCCGCGCCCGCCGCCATCAACATTTCAGGCCGGGCGCCGCGCTCCACCAACGCCTCCCAGATCGCGACGCTGGTCACGAAAATCGCCGGCTGCTGAATGTCCGTCCGCATGAGTTCCGAATTCGGGTCCTCGAAGCATGTCTTCGATAGCGAGAATCCCAGGACCTCGTCCGCCCGGCGAAAAACATCGGCCGCCGCCGGACTTGCCTCGGCGACGTCACGGCCCATCCCCACCGATTGCGATCCCTGTCCCGGAAAAATGGCCACCTTGCCGAACATCGATTCTCCCGTCTCGCGCGTGTCAGGTTCGTATGATCAGCGTGCCCCACGTGACGCCCGCTCCGAACGCCACCATCAGGATCAGGTCGCCCTCGCGGACTCGCCCCTCCCGACGTGCCTCGTCGAGCGCCAGTCCGATCGACGCCGACGACGTGTTCCCGTACCGATCGATGTTGACGGCCACCTTCTCCTTGGGGAGCCCCAGACGCGTCCGCACCGATTCGATGATGCGGTAATTCGATTGGTGAGGAATCACCAGCGCAAGGTCGTCCGCGCTCAACCCCGTCGATTGCAGCGCGTCGTCGACCAGGGATTGCATCTTCGTCACCGCGATCTTGTACAGCTCCCGCCCCCGCATCCGCATGTAGTGAAGCCGCTCGCTCGCCGTCCGTTCAGACGAAGGCTCGAGACTGCCGCCCGCCGGAACCCAGAAACACTTCAGGTGCTCGCCATCCGCCCCCAGTTTTTTGTAAAGGACGCCCCGCTCCGGATCGGGCGACCGCGACAAGATCATTGCCCCGGCCCCGTCACCGAACAGAATGCACGTCGAACGGTCCTCGTAGTCCGTGAACCGTGTCAGTGTCTCAGCGCCGATGACCAGCACGTTGTCATAGCTGTCGGCCTTCAGCATGCTCGACGCAACCGTGATCCCGTAGATCAGACCGCTGCACGTCGCACCCAGGTCGAACGCCGGGCAGTTGGGCAACCCCAGCCCGTGCTGGACGAGCCCCGCCGTCATCGGTATCTGGTAATCCGGCGTCGATGTGCAGACGAGCACCAGGTCGATGTCACTCGGCGACATGCCCGCGTCCTCGATCGCACGGCGCCCGGCTTCGATCGCCATCGCGCATGTCGCCTCACCCTTGGCCACCCTGCGGCGCGTGTTGATGCCGGTTCGCTTCGTGATCCACTCGTCGCTTGTATCGAGATACGAAGTGAAAAACGCGTTGTCCACCACTTCCTCGGGGACATAAGAGCCCATGCCACGAATAACGATCGGATAGAGCGCCTTCATACCTGTCTCTTCATACCCTCGCGCGCCACCCGTGCCCCACCGTTCAGCGGGCGGGATGCAGACGCGACACGATTCCTTCGTTGAAGCCCAACTGGCGGAAACGCTTGGCGGTCAACACCGCGTTGCGAATGGCCCGTTCGTTGCTGCGACCGTGACAGATGATACACGTTCCATCGACACCCAACAGAGGCGCGCCACCGTACGCGCTGTAGTCGTGACGCTCCCGCAGGCCCTTGAGCACATCCTCGAATCGCTCCGCCGCGGACGGACCCGACTCCTTGATCTCCGACGACATCATGCGAAACAAGCCCTCCGCCAGCCCCTCCGCGAGCTTCAGGACGATGTTTCCAACAAAACCGTCGCACACAGCCACATCGCACACGTTGTTGAAAAGGTCCCGACCTTCGAGGTTCCCGACGAACTCGATCGAATCGTCGGCCTTCAGCAACCCGTGCGCTTGCCGAACCAACTCGGTGCCCTTGAGACTTTCTTCGCCGATCGACAACAACGCCACACGCGGCGCATCGACGCCCAGTAGTCGCTCCGAGTACAGCGATGCCATCACCGCATATTCGTATAAGTGGTGCGGCTTCGCGTGAATATTCGCGCCCGCGTCGCACAACACGAACGGACCGAAGAACGTCGGGATGGTCACCGCGATCCCGGGTCTCGATATACCCGGCAGCACGCGCATCTTCAACTGGCACGCCGCCGCAAACGCGCCGGTGTTGCCGGCGCTGACCACCGCGTCCACCGTGCCCTCCGCCGCCAGCCGCGCCAACCGCACCAGCGACGAATTCTTCTTGCGACGCAAGGCCTCGACAGGATGCTCGTCCATGTCGATCGCCTCCGACGCATGCACCACATGCACTCGGTCGGCAAGCCCGTTCAGCGATGGGAGTTCAGCACGAACGCGATCTTCGTCACCGACGAGGAACAACTCGATGTCCGCTTCCTCGGAAACCGCCTGCGCCGCGCCACGGACGATGGCCCTCGGGGCGTGGTCACCCCCCATCGCATCCACGGCAATGCGGCACGGCATCAGCCCTTCTCGGATCGCGGGCTCAGCAGCAGCTTGCTGCTGACATACCCACAACTCGCGCACGACGCGTGCGGAAGCTTGGCATGGCCGCATTTCGGGCACGACACCAGATTCGGTAGCTGTAAAGCGTGATGTGAGCGGCGTTTACGCTTGGCGCACTTCGATTTCTTTTTGACCGGAACCATCTTGCGTCCTCGGGATACGCTTGATTTCGACGAATAACGCGACGATCGGCCCAACGCCAATTCGCGCAACATACGCGCAGGAAACCGCTTGCGCGTTGACCACGCACGAGCCGCGGAGACTAGCCCCCCCGCTCTCCCATGTCAACTTGTCCCCGGACCCCGGTAGTGGGTCACTCTGAAATCGGTCCGACCCGTGACGCTCCACCCTGCGTGTTGTATGACGTAGATGCCGCGGAACTTCCCGCGGTGAAGGGAGGCTGCCTTGAAGAACATTTTGAGGGAGCCGTTAAACACCCCGATGCGGGGATAACCACGTGCCGTCCGGCCAAGACGCTGGCAGGAGCGATAGGCGGCCTTGAGAACGTGGTATCGCGGCAACGCAAGGCAACGCAACGATACGATGCCGGCCGGTCCTGTTGCCGGTCGGCGTCGTTGCGCACAATGAGACAATAGATATAAGCCAGAGATTCAACCCGACGCCAACCAGGAATCCGCCAGCGAAATGCCCGTGAGCGACCCGCCTAAAGTGTCACGCAGCCTCAAGCCGCCCTCCCGGCGGTCTGGGGTTGAATGGGCAGGTGGCGGGGGAGATAATGAGGGGGGTTCGTTCAGTTCATGAAAGGTCGTTACGATGCGGAAAACCGCTTGTTTTCTTGTTGCGTTGCTGGTGGGAGGCGTCGGGGGCTGCGGGGTAATCGCGAGCATGATGACTCATTTCGTGGGTGTTGCGGAAGACGCGCCGCCGCTGGGGGCGTTGGTGGAGATCCTGGACTTTCCATCGTTTGCGCCGGTCGAATCGGATGGAAACTCCAACGGCTCGGACTCTGGCGAACCATTTCCGGTGTTGCGGCCGGCGGAGGGAGCGACGGAGGCCGATCTGGCGGGCGTGTGGGTCAACGGTCGGGGGTATGCGGCGGTTCATATCAATGCGGGGGGACGCGTGTACCAGATCGATCTCCCGGACGTCATCGCCGGGCGCGTCGTTCCGGACATCGTGCCGAAGACGATCTTCAACGTGGGGAACGCGAGCGTGGGCGCCGACGGGAGCGTTGCGGCGGACCTGTCCGTGGCGCTGCTGGGGTTCAGCGCGGAAGCGACGGTCCGCGGGACGCTCAACGCGACGCACGACA
The DNA here is from genome assembly GCA_029260255.1 of Phycisphaerae bacterium. Classification (GTDB taxonomy): domain Bacteria; phylum Planctomycetota; class Phycisphaerae; order UBA1845; family UBA1845; genus OFTM285. Next base: position 7,871 of record JAJDDR010000083.1, on the reverse strand, counting down.
TTATCTACGACGCGGAACTGAACGAGACGATCAACGTGGGCGAGGGCATTGAGGAGTTCACCAGCGACGCATCGTGGTACCGGTGGGACGCGGAGCGTCAGGCGCTGGCGTTTGAGGGGTGATTGGGGGCGGGTGCGACCGGCGCGCGGTGGGTTTGATGCGTGACCCGTTCGCGCCGCCCACGAGGGGCGACGTTACATTGATCCCCAGGGCAGCGTCAGTCGAGTTGCCAGTCGGTGGAGTTGAGGGCGGTGACAATGTCTTCGGCGAGTTGGACTGCGGCGAGACCGTCTTCGCCGGTGACGGCCGGTGGTTCGCCGGTGCGGACGGCGTTGAGGAATGACTCGATCTCGGCGCGGAGGGGTTCGACGTCGTCGACGGCCAGCGGTTCGACCTTGAGCATCTTGCCGTAGTCCAGAACGCTGAGTTGCGAGAGGTCGTCGAGGTCGCGCTCGCGGGCGAGTTTGATCAGGTCGAGGTTGGCGTTTTTCTTGACGGCGAGGCCACTCTTGTTCTGGTAGTCCATGGTGAGATAGGCGTCGGGTGAGAAAACGCGGATGCGGCGGTAGGTCTTGAGCGCCAGTCGCGAGGCGGTGAGGTTGACCACGCAGCCGTTGTCGAAGGCGATGCGGGCGTTGGCGACGTCTTCGTGCGGTCCGAGGACATTCACCCCCACGGCGTGGATCTTGTATCGGCGACTCTTGACCAGGTGCAGGACGATGTCGATATCGTGGATCATCATGTCGAAGACGACACCGATGTCGGCACTGCGGAAGGTGAACGGGCTGACGCGCTGCGCCTCGATGAACTTGGGCTCGACGTTCATACGCCCCATGGCGAGGACGACGGGGTTGAACCGCTCGGAGTGGCCTACGCTGACGACGGCGCCGCTGCTCTTGGCCCAATCGAGCATCTTTGCGGCGGTGTCGGCGTCGGGGGCGATGGGTTTTTCGATCAGGGTGGCGACGCCGGATTCGAGGAAGGGTCTCGCGACTTCGGCGTGGTGGACGGTGGGTACGGCGATGGTGACGGCGTCGACCTTGCCGAGCAGGTCGACGGCGCGGGTGATCGCGGGTGCGCCGACCTTTTGGGCGATTTCCTCGGCGCGGGCGGGGTCTGCATCGCAGACGGCGACGAGTTCGACGTCGGGCAGTTCGGAGTAGATGCGTGCGTGGTGCCGGCCCATGTGACCGGCGCCGATGAGGGCTGTTCGGAGGAGTTTAGTCACGGGTGGTATCGCTTGGGTTGTTTTCCCCTCCCTTACGGTTGGGGCTCGGAAAGACGCCATTTGGTTGAGGCACCGCGCTAAACACCGGCGGCGTCCTTGATGGAAGTCCGCTTGGGGTCGTTGCGGAGGGACTCGAGGTATCGACCGTGGCGACCGTGTTCGTAGGAGCGGAGGAGGAATCTGCAGAGGTACTCGACGTTTCCGTCGAGCGGCTGCTGCTCGAGGAGATCATGAATGGTCCTGAGGATGGGGACGCCGGAGCTTCGAGCCCGTCGTGAGAAGAGTCTCAGGAAGGCCGTCTTGAGGGCGAGGATCTGCTCTTCGGAGAAGCCGGCCCGCTGGATCCCGACGCCGTTGATCATGCGGATTTCGCTTCGGGGTCCTCGTGCGGCAACGACGATCATGAAGGGCGGAACGTCCTGGGTGATGCGCGAGAGACCGCCGACGAAGGCGTGCTTGCCGATGGTGACGAAGTGGTGAACGCCCGTTCCGCCGCCGAAGGTGACGTTGGACTCGACCTTGACGTGGCCCGCGAGCTGGACGCCGTTGGCCATGACGCACTTGTCGCCGACGGTGCAGTCGTGGGCGATGTGGACGCCGACCAGGAAGAAGTTGCTGTTGCCGATTCGGGTGTATGATCCGCCGTTTTCGGTGCCGGGGTGTACGGTGACCTGCTCTCGGAAGATGTTGTTGTCGCCGATTTCGAGGTAGGTCACTTCGCCGCGGTATTTCAGATCCTGCGGGGGCGCCCCGATGACCGTGGACGGGAAGAACGCGCAGGCTTCTCCGACGGTGGTGTGGCCGACGAGCGTAACGTGGTTGTGCAGAATGCAGCGGTCGCCGAGCGTGACGTTCGGGCCGACGACGGAGTAGGGACCGATTTCGACGTCGCGGCCGATGCGTGCAGCCGGGTCGACGACGGCCGTCGGGTGGATGGCCGGCTGCTGGAAATCAGAAACGGATTGGACGTTGCCACTCATAGGTTCATTCCGCGCCGGCATCGGTCATGGCGAATCTGATCATTGCCTCGGCAACCGGTTCCGCTCCGACGGTCGCGTGGCACTTCAGATGCCCGCCGCGCGACGTCACACGCAAGGATTCCGCAGTGATTAGAAGTTGGTCGCCCGGCCGAACGCTCCGGCGGAACTTGACCTTGTCGAGGCTGAGCAGGACGGCGATCTTGCCTTTGTGTTCGAGTTCCTGCGAGAGCAGTATCCCGCCGATCTGAGCCATGGCCTCGATGATGAGGACACCGGGCATGATGGGCTCGCCGGGATAGTGCCCCTGGAAGTAGGGCTCGTTGATGGTGACGTTCTTGACGCCGACGGCGCGTTTGGTGCCCTGGATCTCGAGAATCCGATCAATCATCAGGAACGGGTATCGATGCGGGAGGATCCGCCGGACGCGGCGAATGTCGAGTACTGGGGGTTCAAGCAGGCTCCTTGCAGCGCCGGCGTCCTCGATCTGTCGGCGGATGGCGCGGACGAGATCGTGGTTGAGGGAGTGGCCGCTCTTGCGGGCGTAGATGCGCCCGACGATGCGCCTTCCGAGCAGCGCGAGATCGCCTACCAGGTCGAGGATCTTGTGGCGCACGCACTCGTTGGGATAGCGGAGGGCGTTTTGGATAGGCCCGTCGGGACCGAAGACGACGATGTCGGAATAGGAGAGGTGTTTTCCCAGCCCCCTTCCGCGGAGGGCGTCGGCTTCTGCCTGAAGCACGAAGGTCCGCGCGGGGGCGATGTCGCTCACAAAATACTCGGGGGTGATCTTGGCGGAGAGCACTTGGCGGCCAATCGGCGTTTCGCTGCCGTAATCGAGATCGTAGAAGACTTCTAGAAAATCGAGATCGGGATGGAGCGGCGGAAGTGTCAGCAACTCGGCATCGCCGTCGACGACGCGGATGACCTCGGGGATGACGTATTCCTCACAATTGGCGTCCTGCTCGCGACTTCCGGCTTCGGTGAGCATGTTGACGAAGACCATGGAGCTTCCGTCGCCAGCGGGGAGTTCGTCGCCGGTGAGTTCGATATCGAGGTTGTCGATTCCCATGCCGGAGCATGCGCTGAGGCAGTGTTCGATCGTCTCTATGGTGACGGTGCCGTTGCGCAGTGAGGTTCGGCGGGCACGTTTGGAGACGTGGTCGACGTCGGCGGGGATGCGGATCGGTGTGGGCTGGTCGGTGCGGATGAAGGTGATTCCGGAGTAAGGCTCGGCCGGTCTGACGCGCATGGTGGAGAGCGTTCCGGTGAACAGGCCGCGCCCGCTGATCTCCGCGGGTTTAAGTATTGTCCGCTGCGCTTTCAAGGCGATCCACCCGCTCGTCGAGTCGTTTCACGTTTCTGATGAGACCGGGAACCTTCTCGCCGGCCGCGATGGCCCGCAATCGCTTCCTGTGAACTCGCGCGGGCGAACCACTCAGGACCGTTCCCGGCGCGACGTCGTGGGCCACGGCGGTGAAGGACGATACCACCGTGCCTTTGCCGACGACGCAATGTTCGGCGACACCGGCGTGGCCGGCGAGGACAACGTAGTCCTCAAGTGTCACGCTTCCGGCGAGGGCAGCGTGCGCGACCAGGAGACAATTCTCACCGACGTGGGCATTATGGCCCACCTGGGCCAGATTATCAATCTTGGTTCCGGCGCCGATTATGGTTTCGCCGAGTTTGGCGCGGTCGATGCATGTGCAGGCTCCTATTTCGACGTCGTCGCCGATGGTGACGATTCCGCCGTGGGCGATCTTGTTGTGGCGTCCTTGGGCTAGAAAATAGCCGTAGCCGTCGGCGCCGATGACGGCGTTGGGGTGGATTGTCACGCGGTGGCCTAGTGTGCATCGTTCGCGCACGACGACGTTGTTCCACAGGCGGCAGTCGTTGCCGATGCGCGCGGCGGCGCCGATGTGGACACCGGCGTGGATTATGGTTCGCGCGCCGATGGATGCGCCGGCGTCGACGACGACGAACGGTCCGATGGCGACGTCGGGGGCGATGTCGGTTTCGGTCGCGATGACGGCGGAGGGGTGCACTCCGACGGGCGGCGACGGCGACGGCGGCGCGAAAAGGTTGATGACCATTCCGACCGCGGCGTCGAGCGCGTGGCAGAGAATCGCCGGCATGGGCGTCGGTCCTTGGTCGGCGGGTGCGAGAATCGCGGCCGCCCTACTTGACGCGACGTCGGTCGCGTACTTGGGGTTGGTGATCCAGGTGATCGAGGTCGACGCGGCGGACCTGATGGCTGCGGCGTTGTCCACGCAGATTGATGGATCGCCACGGACGGTCCCGCCGACGAGTTCAGCGATCTGTGCAAGGGTGCGTGACTCGGTCATGGCTAGGGACTCGGCGCCGGCTGTGGCGCGTTGGTCTTGAGGGTTGCGGCACCGCCGCGGCGTTGGTAGTCGCTGTCAAGCGTCTCGACAACGATGTCGGTGAGATTCACGCGGGCGTTGGCGTAGATCACGCTGCGCATGAGGATCTGCTGTTTGAAGGCGACGGAGTCGGGTGCTTCGTCGAGGATGTCGTTGTAGGTGAGGACCAGGTCGATCCCGCGTTCTTGGGAGATTCTGGCGATGACCTCCCGGGCGTGGTTGTAGATCATCTCGAGCCAGGATTTGTGCTGGTTCTTGAGTCTGCGTTCCTGGATTTCGAGCCACGCCTGGAACTGGACCTCGGCTTCGATGAGTGCTTCCTCGCGCTGCGCGAAATCTGGAGTTCCGGGTTTCATGTCCATGAGCGCCTGTCGCTTGAGCTTGACGTCGTCGCGTTTGCGCTCGGCTGCTGCGGTGATGCTCTGTCGCCGCTCGTCGAACATCTGTTCGAGGTCGCGGGTCATCTGGTAGCGATCGAAGATCTGCGTCAGGTTGACGACGGCGATGTTCGGGGGAGTCCGACCGGGAGAACCGGGCTGGGCGACGGCGGCGGACGCGAGTGCGACGCAGAGCGTGGCGGTGAATGTCATATCTGTCTCCTTCTCGGGCGGTTGGTTGCCCGGTGATTCGTGTACTCGTAAGCGCTCACGGCGCATATTGTCGTGAAACCGGCGGCGGCGACAAGCGTCCGAGCGGCGATGTCGCGGCGGATCAGAACGTCCCACCAATGAAGAAGCTGAAAACGCGCTCCTCGTCGTCGGCGTCGCGGGAAATCGGGGCGGCAAAATCGATCTCGATCGGGAGAGGTCCGAACATGTTGACTGTCATGCGGATTCCGAATCCGACGGAGGCGCGCCAACTGGAGAGTTCGAACTCCTCTTCGACCGTCCCCATGTCGGTGAAGAAAACGCCGCGGAGGACTTCGCCGACGAGGGGGAAGGAGTACTCCGCGGAGGTGGTGAGCAGGAGTTTTCCGCCTGTCGGATCCTTGGACAGACCGCCGCGCGGTCCGACACCGCGGAAATCGAAACCGCGAAGCGAGCCGATACCGCCTGCGTAATAGTTTTCGAACACGGGCGCGTCGCCGACGATGAAACCGGTGTTGGCGCGGAGCGACAGGATGGACTTGCGATCCTCGGCGTCGGTATGCATGGTGAAGTGCCGCGCGTAGTTGAGGCGGATCTTACCGAAGTTGAAATCACCGAGAAACTGCTCGTAGCTGGCGGTCAACCGGTCTCCGCTGCTGGGCAGGAACCTGCTGTCGGTGCGATCACGTACCAGGGTCGCCTTTGCCGAGGCGAGGATGTTGCCACCCTCGACGTCGCGGACCGCGCTGCCATCGAAAATGTCGACATCGTCGACGTCGACCACCTCCGCTCTGAAGGCGACCTCGCCGTACCAGTCCCTGAAATAGGACCTCGCACCGAGACCGTCGACGAGCTTCTTGCCGAAGCTGACGCTCGCGCCGGTACGACGCTCGTCGTAGCCTTCGCGCGATCGCGTAAAGTGATAGATGCCGGTGTCGAAGCGCAACGGCCGATCGAACAGATAGGGTTCGGTGAAATCGAGGCGAAAGCGGTTGAGTTCAGTGCCGGGCTGCAACTCCAGGCGGAGGCGTTGGCCTGCGCCTCTGAAGGCGCGGAGCTTGAAGAGCTCGGAGAGGTTTCGCGGCGTGTCGAGGATGTCGAAGTTTCTGATGTCGAGCAATATGCTCCCGACCAGGCCGCTGTTGCTGGTGACGCCGAACCCGAACACCAGGTTGTTGGAACTCTCGGGTTCAACGACGTCGATGAGGATGTCCCGGACCCCGGGCTCGTCACCGACGGCCGTGACGGACGCGCGACTGAAGATTTGCATGGCCTGGAGGCGTTCTTCAGCCTCTGTGGCGCGAGACAGGTTGAAGGTGTCGGTGGGGTAGAGGTCGAGCGCGCGGCGTACGACCTTGTCCTGGGTCGTTTCGTTACCACGAACGACGACCCGCCCGACGGTCACCAACTCGCCTTCTCGAATTTCGATGGTGATCACCACGAGACCCAACGTGTTGGAAAAGACGCGAGCCGCCCGGACCGCACAATAAACGTAGCCGCGTTCACCATACGCTTTTTGTACGGCCTGCACGTCGGCGTCGAGTTGCGGTTGCTTGACGATTTCCTGGGTGCGTGACTCGATGAGCGCGCGGACTTCGTCGTCCGAGAGGACGGTGTTGCCTTCGACGCGGATGGTCTCGATGACGTACGGTTCGCCCTCGTCGATGGCGAACACGACGCGTAAGTCCCCGGGCTGCGTGGCGGGCTCGACGCGAAAGGTGACCCGCGCATCCAGGAAGCCCTCCTCGCGGTAATGGCGTTGCAACTCAGCCGCGTCATCTGCAACGGTGGCGTCGTCGAATGCGCCGGTTCTGAAGACCCAAAGGGCGGTCTTCGTGCGAATGAGCCCCTGGAGTTTGCGCTCCGTGATCGCTCGGTTGCCCTCGAAGAGAATCTCGCGGACGCGCACCTGGGGACCCTCTTCGATGACGTAGACGAGCTCGCCGGTGCTGCGGGCGCGGTCCGGATCCCACTCGACCGTGGCGTAGCCGAGCCCGCGGTCGCGGTAGAGCGCAAGGATGTTGTCACGACCCTCACGGGCGGCGAAAGAGTCGAACGGATCGGCGACGGCGACCGGTACCTGCTCGGCAAGGGCCTTGTCGTTGAGAAGACGATTGCCCTCGAATCGGACGCTGCTGATGGTTGGTCGTTCGGACACGCGGAAGGTGATGTTGACGCGACCGCCGTCGGTCTGTGTGTCGGCCGTCGCGCTGAGAAACCGCCCGGAGCGGAGCAAACGCACGACATCGGCGTCGACGGTCTCTTGATCGAAGGACGTGTCGGGACGACTCCTGATGAGGCTGAGCGCGTAGGCACGCGTCGTGCGGACCGTGCCATCGAACCGCACGTCGCCGATCATCGGCTCGCCCTGTTGGGATCTGGCGGCCGGTAGTGACACCGCTGCCGCCATGAGAAACGCGAGCGCCAAGCGCCCGCCTGCGAACCGCCGTTTGGAGAGAGTCGCTAGCTTCACGATTTGTCGTCGACCCAATGTTTGTTGTCTGAACGATTCAGTCGTCACCGCGCGGGCCGCATGGTAACGCGGGTCCTGCATGCGGGCAATTTTGAAAAAGGGGGCTCGCCCGCGATGGAGAAGGACGAGCGGAGGGTATCGAGTCCACCTGGTCAAGCCGCGTCGATTCGCGACGCGAGCGCCGGCATGGTCCGACGCCGGCGCCGTGTTGGATTCCCGTGT